>NZ_JBEPDB010000095.1:0-33673 GCF_040300025.1 Dactylosporangium sp. NPDC000555
GCGGCCGTCGCGGCGGGCGAACCCGAGCCAGCCGAGCGCCACGAGCGCCGGCAGGAACGACCACCACAGCAGCGGCGTGCCGAGCAGCAGGATCTGCTCGTAGCAGGCCTCCGCGCCGCACGAGCCGGCCTGGACCGAGTAGAACAGCACGGGGCGGCCCAGCAGCAGCCACTGCCAGGGCCAGGACTGGTACGGGTGCGACGAGTCCAGCTTGGTGTGGAAGCCGTACGCCTCCTTGTGGTAGTGGAACAGGTTCACCAGCGGGTCGATGAGGCGGTCGTGCGGCAGGGCGTGCGTCTCGGCGTACCAATGGCGGAAATAGCCGTCGCCGGAGGCGAACCAACCGGCCCAGGTGGCCAGGTAGGTCACCAGCGCGACACCGGCGAACGCCAGGCACCAGCCGACGCCCGCGGGGATGCTCTCGGCGACCCAGCGCCGCACGCCGGCGCTGCGCCGCGCGCCCATGTCGAAGACCGCGGCGGCGACCGCGAACAGGACGAGGTACCACAGGCCGCTCCACTTGACGCCGCAGGCCAGGCCGAGCGACACGGCGCAGAGGATGCGGTACCACGGAAAGCCCTGCCGCGGCCGCCGGTCCGGATCGGCGCCGGCCGCAAGCAACGCCAGCCACCGGCGGCGGCGCTGCTCGCGGTCGAGCACCAGGAAGAAGAACGCGACGACGATCCAGAACATCAGGAACACGTCCAGCAGCGCGACGCGGGACAGCACGAAGTGCATGCCGTCCAGCGCCATCAGCAGCCCCGCCGCGCCGGCCAGGACGGTCGAGCGGAACAGCCGCCACGCGGCCAGCGTGATCAGCAGGATCGAGGCCGTGCCGACCGTCACCGCCGCGATCCGCCAGCCGAAGGAGTTGTACCCGAAGAGCTGCTCCCCCAGCCCGATCATCCACTTGCCCAGCGGCGGATGGACCACGTATTGCGGCGTGCCCTCCTCCGGGTTCCACTCCACCCCGCGCTGCAGCAGGTCCCATGCCTCGTTGGCGTAGTACACCTCGTCGAAGATGACGTCCCGCGGATGCGCGAGGTTCACGAGGCGCAGCACCAGCCCGACGCCGGCGACCAGGATGGCGGTGAGCCACAGCTCCGGCGGGAAGCGTCCCGGCCCCGCGAGCCGCCGGCGAACGAGTTCCGGCACCACGGCTTCGGTCGATCCGGCTGAGATCATCGCCTGATGGTATGCGGCGTGTCCGGACCGGTGCTGCCCGCACGGCGCGCGGGCGGCCGGTGCCGCTGGGCGGGGCCCGGCGACGCTGCGGCCGCCGGGCCCCGGTGGTTCACTTGCGTAGGTGGGCCAGCGCGTCCGACCACGCCACCAGCTGGTCGAACAGCGCGGTGAGCGCGTCGTACTGGTGCGCGGCCGGGTTGAGCGTCACGAAGTTCTCGTAGTCGGTGTACAGCGACAGCGCTACCTGCGAGCGCACCGTGGCCAGCTGCAGCTCGGCGCCGACGAGCCGCAGGTGCTCGACCGCCCGCACGCCGCCGGCCACCCCGTAGCTGACGAACCCGGCGGCCTTGTTGTTCCACTCCGCGTACAGGTAGTCCAGGGCGTTCTTCAGCACGCCGGAGGTCGAGTGGTTGTACTCCGGAGTCACGAACACGAACCCGTCGAAGCGGGCGACCGCCTCCGACCACGCCTTGGTGTGGTCGTTGGCGTACTGACCGGCCGACGCCGGCAGCGGCTCGTCGAGGTGCGGCAGCGGGAAGTCGGCCAGGTCCAGGATCTCGAACTTGGCGTCGTCCCGCTTGGCCGCCTCGGCCAGCACCCACTCGGCCACGGGCCGGCTGTACCGGCCCGGCCGCACGCTGCCGACGACGATGGCGATGCTTGTCACGCTGGAACTCCTTACGATGGTGCGTGTGGTGTCGTCACACCGATGGCGATCGAGCCATCCGATGCATGTGAGCAGCGCCGCAGGATGGTTGATTCCGGGTCGGCCATCCGCACTAAATAGTGCGGTACGCACCTTGAGGTGCGTGTGGCGAGAGGACGGGGACATGACCACCGAATCCAGCGCCCCCGCTGTGTGTGATGACGAGACGCTGCGCGCGGTGCTGCGGGGTCTGCTGAGCACCATCGGCGACAAGTGGAGCCTCGCGGTGGTGTCCGCGCTCGTCGGCGGGCCCCAGCGGTTCACCACCGTGCAACGCACCGTCGCCGGCATCTCGCACCGCGTGCTGACCAAGACGCTGCGCGACCTGGAGCGCGACGGGCTCGTCTCGCGAACCGTGCACGCCGAGGTGCCGCCGCGGGTGGAGTACGAGCTGACGCCGCTCGGCCGCACGCTGCTGGACCCGATCGACGGGCTGGTCCGCTGGGTGGACGAGCACGGCCACAGCGTGCTGCGCAACCGCGCCGGCGGCGTGCGCCACTATGAGGTGGCCGGGGCGTCGGTCGCTTCCGGTGACTCGGCTGCCGGGCTCGAGTAGGCGCTGAATTCGGCGCTCAGCGCGGCGGCGGCGACCGGTATCAGCTCCCACCAGGAACGCAGGCGCAGCTGGCGGGGTCGCCAGCGGGGGTGGAACTTGCCGGTGAACAGATACAGCGATCGGAGCTCGATCCACCGGTCCAAGGCATGCAATGGCACCTGAACGAGCCGTGCACCGCGGACCTCCCCGCTGTACACGCGGCGCATGCCGGCGAAGTTCAGCGTCACCTCGGTCGCGCCGGCGCTTCGCGCGTACTCGACCACTGCGACGATCATGCGCTCGACCACGCCGTTCGGAGCGTCGCGCCGGCGCGGGGCCACGTCGAGGGTGAGGACCCGGCCGCCCGCGGCCACGAGGAAGCGGGCGAACGCCATCGGCCTGCCGGTGGCGTCGCGGGCCACGGCGTAGACGGCGTCGGTGCGCGGCGTGAGGATCGCGTCGAGGTTCATCGCGAAGCCCCGCTCGCGACGGCCGTGCAGCCAGTCCTTCAGGACCTCCTGCAGCAGTGGCGCGAGGTCCGCGTCAAGGGCTCCGATCCGCACCTGTACGCCCGAGTTGTCGGCCCGGCGGGCCGCCTGGCGAACATTGCGCATCCGGCGCGTGGCCAGCGAAAACGTGGCCACGTCCAGGACCGCCTCGTCGCCGATCTCGACCGCGCGGCGCACGCCTGCCCGGCGCCAGAGTTCGCCGGTTGCTGCCGCGTCGGCGCCGAGCACCGCGGGCCGCCAGCCGTGCTGTGCGCAGACCGCCACGAACGCGGCGATCGCCTCGGCCGGAGCGGAGCCGACCGGGTCGCCGCCGGCCAGGGCGACCCCGAAGCGCACCCGATAGCCGATCGCAGCCTCGCCGCCGGGGCTGAACACGTAGGTGCGGTCGGTGCGCGTGACGAACGGGGCGAGGCTTCCCGCGCTCGGGTCTTGGACCAGGTCACGCACCCGGGCCCGGTCCGTCTCGCCCGACGGCGGCGGCGAGGGCGCCGCCGCCAGCGACACGGCCAGGGCGGCGACCACGGCGGCGAGGACCACCAGGACCAGGACGTGGGCGGATTGGTCCGAAACGGACGGCGAGAAGGGCAGGAAGGCGTAGGCGGTGCGCCGCAGCGACTCCCCATGCCGGGCCGATACCCACAGAACGTCACCCAGCGTTATGACGAGCGCGACCGCCACGATCGCAACCGCGGCCCGCAACCGCTGCGAGTCCGCGCGCACGGAGTAGTTGCCGCGATCAGGCACCAGGATGACGGCGGCCGCGACGGGCAGGACCAGCCGTTGCCAATGCATCGGCGGCACCACCGCGGCGACGACGGCGAGCGCCAGGGTGACCCGCAACGCAAGCCGCCGGCGCCCGACCAGCCCGTGCGCGAGCAGCAGCAAGATGATCGCGAGCGGAATCCGATCCACCGCCGGCAGGGCACCGCCCGGAACCCAGGCGCCATCCTCGTGCCCGAGCGCCAGCGCGGTGGCCACCAACAGCGGTGCCGCCGCCCACGCACTCGCCCGCCTCACCCCACAATCATCGCCCCTGACAGGCCAATATCTCGATGCGAGATCCACCACGCCGTGCATCATTGGGGCATGACGTATCCTCCTCCGCTGTACGACGGCGCAACGGGCGAGATCAGCGCAACCTACCGCCCGGACGGCACCGCACCGGAGCTCGTCTATCCGAACGGCACCCGGGTGCACTATCTGTCCACCGGCGCGTCGACCGGCGGCCTGTTCGGTCTGTACCGATGGGAGTGCGGCCCCGAGGTGACCGGGCCGGAACCGCACTTCCACCGGTCGATAGCGGAGTCCTTCTACATCCTGTCGGGCACGATGCGAATCTATGACGGCGGGCGCTGGGTCGACGCCGAGCCCGGAGACTACGTGCACGTCCCGGCCGGCGGTATCCACGCCTTCAAGAACAAATCCGGCGCCCCGGCGTCGATGCTGCTGCACTTCTCGCCGGGCGCGCCCCGAGAGGGCTATTTCGAGGGGCTGGTCCGGGTCGCCCAGATGGACGAGGAGGAACGCGCAGCGTTCTACCGCGACCACGACAACCACTGGCTGACCTGACGCCCCGCAGCCCAGGCGCTGCTGCGCGGGCTCGCGGCGGCACAGTATCCATCTCCCGCAAGGGTCGGCTGCGTCTTCAGCCCCGTGCCGGCAGCAATGGCTGCACGCCACCGTCGACGCCATCACTGATCCGGAGCAGCGCCGCATCGTGCACCGGTACGCCTTCTGGCACCACCGGCGCCGTCTGCGGAGACGCACCTCCGCCGACAAGCCCCGTGAGCGCCGGCCAGGCCAAGACACTGCGCGACCGCGTAGAGGCAGCGGTTGCCGTACTTGGCGCCCTGCACGAGTCCTGCCGCACCTTGGCCGACCCGTGCGACGCCGACGTTGACCGCTGGCTTGCCGGAGGTCAGGTGGCCTATGGCGCCTTCCTGCGCTGGGCGCACCGTCAACGGCTGACCGCCGTAGTGCTCGCGGTCCAGCAGTGGGCAGGGCCCGGCAGCCGCATCGACCACGACCGGCATTGGGCCCAGGCACGCCAGCTCCGGCTGTTGAGGACCGCGTCGCCGGCCTGCTCGTCGTGCTGTACGCCCAGACCGTCAGCAGCATCAGCACCTTACGCCGCGACCAGATCGTCATGACGTCAGACGGGGCGCGCCTCGTCTTCGGCACCGCGCCGATCGACCTGCCGCAGCCAATGGCCGCCCTCCTGACCGCCCTGATCGCCCAGCGGACCGGCACAGAACGTGCCGCATCACCGTGGCTGTTCCCAGGCCGGCCGCGGACGGAGCCGATCACCGCCGGGCAGTTACCCAAACGCCTCGCTGTCTGTAGGTCACCGAACGTAGTTTTAGCCGGGGGTTGTCATGCGAGGATTGGCAGCGACCGCGCGTTGTCCGCGGCATGAGCGTGCACCATTTGACATTATGGACTGCCGTTCGGGGCGGTGGTTTCGGTCGGGTTCCGGGATAATCATATGTATGCGGCAGCTGGGATTGTTTTCAAGGGCGGAGTTGGCTGCCATGCGTGACCCCACCAGGTCACGTCGTTATTCTCCGGCGAAGGAGCAGTTCCGCCGGGAGCATGCGCGGCATCGGGAATGGGGCCTTGCCAGACGTCACGCCGAGAAGCTCCGCCGTGTCCGCGGTGCCACTCCGCCGGCGGTCAGCGACCAGCGCGGCGGATCGGTGCAGGGGCCGGTGCCGCCCTTGCCACCTCCGCCTGTCACGCCTCCTGACCAGGCACAACGTCCCGCGAACAGCACCGCGGCAAACGACTGCGATCCCGCACTCCGACAGGTGGGCGGCGACGGGCGGCCAGGTGCTGTACCGAAGCGTCGTCGCGCGTCCACGCCACAGCCGCGCCGGCCCGCCGGCCCGGCAACGCATCGAATGGCTGGCGGAAATACACGGCTACCGGTGCATCGCGACCGCCTTTCGGCAATGCCGCCCGCGGCCGGGCGGAACTTCCGCCGAATGCTCCACAAGCCGGGAACAAGCAACCGCTGTACTTGTGGACCGCCGCTGCCGATTCTTAAATATCTCGACAATGGCGATGGCCCACGCAACGCGCACATCGGCAGGACAGGAAGCCTTGGCCTCGCCGAGTCAGTCACCGTCTGCGACGAGCACCGGCCAGCCGCCGCGCGCTCACGGCGACAGATACGCGCAGTGCGACACATTGTCGCTCGATATGATTAAGTTCGTCGATTGGAGGTTCGGCGTGATGCCGAGGACGTGACTTCGGTCAGTGTTCCAGACCGCCCCCGCCCTGACGTGCGTAGCTGGTAACGGCTGGGTGCGAAGCTCAGGGGAAAGCCCAAGGACGCCCGCTCCGACCGGGGGTCACCGGCGAGGGGAAGGCCGAAAGGGTGAATGACGCTGAATCGTCGTTGATGCCTCGTCAATCTGACATCCCGGGTCGGTTGGTATCGCTGGGGTGGTAGGGCCTGGCCGCTGTGAGGCGGCAGACGGCGACCGTGTATGCGCCGCGGTCGTGTGGAACACCGTTGGCCCCGGGGGTAGAGACGACACCCGACCCGGCCGTATCTCATGCGAGCGGAACGTGGAAACCCCGTCTGGGTCCGGCCATGCCCGCCTGGGGCGTGATCGGCAAGCCGACCGTGAGGGGAGCTGGATTCCCGGGCGGGAACAGGACGCCCAAGAAGCGAATGCCGGTGGCCGAAAGGCGACGGGAAAGCGGCAGCGAGCGTAAGCAACGCCGGTCCTCCAACCGGCGGCTGTCGCATAACCGGCCGGATACCGGGCCTGGTGCCCGGCCGTGAAAGCGGGCTGACGTGAGGTGGGTGGGCCTTTGACGAGCAGTACCGGATCTGCCGGAACCGAGGGACAGCCCCGCCGGGCCGGTTCCTCCACAATGGGTGGCGTGAAGCTGCGCCGGCGCAAGAAGCTGCAGCAGTACCTGCTGGAGGCGGCAGGCTGGGCCGATGCCAAGCAGGTGGCTGCGCTGTTGCGGGCTGGCGCCGATCCGAACATGCCCGACCGCGGCGGGACTACGCCGCTGTACCGGGCCAGCGTGCAGGACATGGCGGACAACGTCCGAGTGTTGCTGGCGGCCGGGGCGGATCCGAACCTGGAAAGCGGTACGGGCGAGGAAGGGTTACCGCTGTGCGGTGCTGCTTGCTGGGGGCACGCCGCCACGGTGCGGGAGCTGTTGACCGGCGGCGCTGACCCGAACTTGCGGGAGGACGACGGGCACGGGCACACGGCCGCCGAGTGGGCCGACATCGGCGGGCATCGCAGCACCGTCGAACTCCTACGCGCCGCTGGCATGACACCCTCGCCGCGACCTACGGAGCGCGCCGCAGGATAGGCGTACGGACGTGACGGCCGCCGCTGGCCGCTGTGCCGCGTCAGCCGCATGCGCGGACGCCGGCCAACACTGCTCGACGGCGCTCGTCGCACCGAATCGTCGCTAGCTACTTGGGGACGTGTCCGGAGGTTCCGGGCACCTCAAGCTTGACCGTAGTAGCGTCGCCGGGGTGCGCGGCCGCCCGGTGGAACGCGATGTTGCCGTCGATATCGGAGTGGATCATGCGGGGTAAGCACCTTGCGCAGCTCCGGGCGACGGATGGCCCCAACCGCAGCTCCTCGCCGACCGCATCCGACACTGGCCAGGCGAGCTCATGACAACCCCTGGTTGACGATGACAACCTGGGGTTGTCACCATGTCGGCGTGAAGGACGATGGCGAATCTCAGACGCACGCGGACCTCATCAACAAACTCAAGGAGGTGCGGGCCGCGGCCGTCGAGCATGCCCGCATCGCGCGGGAACTGGCCCGCGAGCGACGACAGCTGATCGAGGCACTGCTGGCCAAGGGCCTGTCCCAGTCGGACATCGCACGAGAACTGGGTGTGACCCGCCAGGCCATCCAGAAGATGGTCGAGGCTGGCGCCGAAAGGCCGCGGCGATGAGGCGCAAGGGTGTTCTCTACGACGCAGGCAGGGTGCTCTGGATCAACTGGCGCCCCGTCTTCGATCCCGCGGTGGTACGCCGCGAGTTGCAAATCATCCGGGACGACCTGCACTGCAATGCTGTCAAGATCTGCGGTCGCGACATCGACCGGCTCCGCTTCGCCGCCGAGGCCGCTCTGGCACTGGACCTGGAGGTCTGGTTCTCGCCCGAACTGTGGGACAGCAACCCCGGCGCCACGCTGTCGCACATCACCGCAGCGGCCGAGGTGGCTGAGCGCTTGCGGCGCACCCGACCCGAGAACCTGGTGGCGGTGGGAAGACAATGCTTTCTCCAGCGTGCCAGCGATCGTCCCCGGTGCGCCGCCAGAGCACCGCGGTGGCGAGGAAATGTCCCTCTCCATCGCCGAACGCCGGCTCTTCGACCTGCGGACCGAAGATCGGGGGGATACCGTCGAGCAGACCGGACCACAGTTCACGGTCCGGGTCGCGGTACGGCGTCATCGCGGACTCGTGGTTGAACACCCGGATGAAGGCGCCCTCCGCGGTGAACACGATGGCCCATTGGTCGCCGCTGCCGTTGCTCATCAGCGCCGCCTCGTCGTCACCCCAATGCTTGGTGTAGGCGTAGTACGGCTCAATACTGTCGATGATGCGCTCCAGCACCGCGAGAGCCTTGCAGCGGTCACGCAGCACATCGATCGGTGGCAACTTCGCGGCCACGTCGTATACGGTCACCGGGCGACCCTACCGACGGACCGGTCGCGCTGGGCGTGACCGGTCCGTCGATGACGGTGCTCGTCCCCGTCAGCAGGTCAGGTTGCCGCCCGCGGGCACGCCTAGGATCCCGACGAACCGGTTGTAGAGGTTCACCCGGCTCTGCACCTGTCCGGGGTTCCCGCCGTTGCACTCGATGCCGTTGATCGCCCGGATCGTGGTGCCGAAGCCCTGCCCGTTCACCATCGCGTTGTGCGATGTCGTGCCCGCGCTGCCCGCACCGGTCATCCAGTACCACAGCCCGGTCTGCCAGGATATCGACGCGTTCGTCCCCACCAGCTCCGGGTTGTTCAACAGGTCGACGCCGAGCGCGTCGCCCGCCGCCTTGTAGTTGAAGTTCCAGCTCAGCTGGATCGGGCCGCGGCCATGGTACGCCGACTGGCCGGCGGGGCACCCGTACGGCTGGCTCCGGTCGCAGTAGTTCGGCCAGGCGGCGGTGTTGATCTCGTTGATGTACACCAGACCGCCGGTTTCGTGGCTGACATTGGCCAGGAACGCCGCGGCCTCCTGTCGCTTCACCGTGTCGCTGCCGGTCGTGGCGAACGCGGGGTACTTCGCCATCGCGCTGGTCAGCCCGGCGTAGGTGTAGAACGAGTTCCGGCTCGGGAACATCTGGTTGAACTGGGCCTCGCTGACGACGAAGCCGCTCGACGATCCGCCGCCGGTATTGCCGCCGCCTCCACTGCCGCAGGAGTACGGCGACCAGTACCACGTGCTGACCGTCGGGTCGTATCCGGGATTGTCATGGGTCGCCTGGTAGTACAGGCCGTTGCTGTACCGCACGACGGCACCGGTCGCGTAGAACTGGCCGGCCACCCAGTTCGGGTAGTTGCACGAGCCCGTGCTGCCGCCCCCACCGCTGCCGTTGCCGCAACTACCGTTGTCGGCCCACACGCCGGTTCCACCGGTGCTGGGCGCCTCGTGCTGCGTCCACCACTTGGCGGTCCAGTTGTGACCGTTGTACGACGCCTGCATGCCGCCGGTGTACACGGTGCTGTCGGCATAGGCCGGTGCGCAGGCGGCGGCCGCTTCGGCGGCGGTCACCGGCAGGGTCGCGGCCGCGGCGGCGGCGACCGCGAGGCCCGCTGCGGCCACGAACGCGAGTAGTCGTTTCTTGAGCATGGGGTAGTTACCTCTCCCGTGAGCGCTGGCGGTCGTCACATGGATTGCCATCCATGTCTATTTGTAAACAAAACTTTTTATTTTGTAAAGTGTGTTACCTGATGGGCACCTGCCGATCTCGCCAGCAGTCCTTCACGTGGATCACCCTCGACGGCGTCGTGCGGGGCCGACGAGGTGCTGGGCCGCGAGATGGGCAAGGCCCTGACCAAGCCGGGGGACATGCTGTTCGGCCGCCGCGCCTGGCAGGACTTCATCACCGCATGGGGACGCTTGACCGACGGCAAACCCGTCACCACGCGCATGAACGCGGCCACCAAGACGGTGGCCCGCCTGAAGGCCCAGCCGGGCATGGATCTGTCGATCATCGGCAGCACATCGCTCGTGCGGGACCTCCACGCCGCCGGCCTGATCGACCACTCGCCGGCGCATGATCGGGTCCGTTTCGGGCAGCAAGCGCGGAACCGACCGACGCCGCGACGCCTGGGGGCGGAGATGAGCAATCAGCGGCAGCAGTGGGTGGCCCTCCCGGTCGCCGATTGGGAGCCCACCTACGACACGCTGCACATGTACACCCAGATCATGGGAAAGATCTCGCTGGCGTTGCGGCCCATGACGAACCACTGGTGGCAGGTCGCCCTGGAGCTGTACGCCAGGGGCCTGCGGACGGCGGCTCTCCCGCACGGCGCACGTACCTTCGAGATGGACCTCGACCTCGTCGACCACGTGCTGCACATCGACACCGACGGCGGCGAGCGGCGCACCGTCGAGCTGGGCCGGCCCGTGCGCGACTTCTATCACGACACGATGGCGGCGCTCGACGGCCTGGGGCTGCACGTGCCGATCTGGACCCAGCCGGTGGAGGTGGCGGATCCGATCCCCTTCGACGAGGACACCGTGCATGCGACCTACGACCCGGCCCAGGTCGAGCGGTACTGGCACGTCCTGTGCCAGGTCGAGGGGGTCTTGGACGAGTTCCGGGCCCGCTTCACCGGCAAGGCCAGCCCGGTCCAGTTCTACTGGGGCTCGTTCGACCTCGCCACGACGCGGTACTCCGGCCGACCCACCGACCCGCCGCCGAACGCCGACACGATCACGCGGTTCAGCTACACCGCCGAGCAGAGCTCGCTCGGCTTCTGGCCCGGCGGCACCTGGCTCAACGGTATGCGCGTCGAGCAGCCGATCTTCTACTCCTACACCTATCCGGAGCCGCCGGGGGTCCGCGACCAGCCGGTCAGCCCAGCAGCGGCGCGCTTCGACGCCGGCCTCGGCGAGTTCGTGCTGAGCTACGAGGACGTCCGGCGGGCCGACGACCCGCGCCAGGCGATCCTCGACTTCGCCCAGACCACGTACGAAACCGGTGCCCGGCTCCAGCGTTGGCCGCGCGAAGTGCTCGAATGGACGCCGCCAACGCCGCCGAGCCATCGCCGGGCGATGTCGGCCATCTGAGCGCTCGCCGCGTTCCCCACACGGCCGCAAACAGCGCCCCGGTCCCCACACGGCCGCAAACAGCCGCGATCCGGAGCTGTACGCCGCTCGCAGCCAATCCACCACCGGCTCCGACACCAGCTCCCGTCCCGGGTCCGGCTCGCGTAGCCGCGGTCCGGGCACCAGGACCAGGTCGCCGGGGCCGACCTTCGGCAACCGCCCGATCCCGGCCAAGGCCAGCCCCAGCGCCGGACACCCAGGTCGAGAACGACCACCCGCCCGGCACCGAACGTCACAAGCAAGGGGGATGATTGATAATACGGTCATTACATGGATTTCTGGAGGACCAGGGTGTCGGAGACCGAGGCGGTAGCGAAGGCGCGGTTGTACGACGCGTTCGCGTTCAGCGGGAAGGCCCTGTCCAGCGGCAAACGCCTCGAACTGCTCGACGTGCTCGCCCAAGGCGAACGCACCGTCGACGCCCTAGCCAAAGCAACAGGCCTGAACCTCACCACCGCCTCCGCCCACCTACAAACCCTCAAACAGACCGGCTTCGTCGCCACCCGCCGCGACGGCGTCCGCATCCACTACCGCCTCGCCGGCCACGACGTCGCCGAACTACTCGCACTCCTGCGCAAAGTCGCCGAACAACACCAGACCAACGTCCCCGCCGCCCGAACCGCCTACCTCGGCCCCGACAGCGCACCCGAGATCACCCGCGACCAACTCCAGACCCGCGCCAACACCGGCAGCCTGCTACTCCTCGACGTCCGCCCCCTCGACGAATACCTGGCCGGACACATCCCCGGCGCCATCTCCATCCCCGTCGACGAACTCGCCCAACGCATCACCGAACTCCCCGAACACCTCGAGATCATCGTGTACTGCCGCGGCGAATACTGCGTCTTCGCCTACAACGCCGTACGACTCCTCACCAACCACGGACGCCGAGCCATCCGCCTCAACGACGGCATGCTCGAATGGCGCCTGGCCAACCTCCCCATCACCGCCGGCGAACACCCGTGACCAGCAGTCCGCACTCGGCAGGTCTCACCGTCGACGGCACCGGCCTGCTGTGCGTGACCCTGCTGCTCCGGCTGCGCCGCGCCATCCAGGATCTCGCGCCGGGCACCGTCGTGCACGTCATCGCCACCGACCCGGCCGCACCGCTCGACCTGCCCGCCTGGTGCCACCTCACCGGCCACGACTACCTCGGTCAGCTCCCCGACCCCGGCCCGCCCACCTACGCACTGCGCACCACGGCCGGCGCGCGCCGGGTCGACCCGGCCAGGCCGTGGCACACCTGACACACCCGGCGCGAATGCGGCCGGCAACGGCGCGGCGCGGCGGCGCGGTCAGGCCTTGCGCAGGCTGCGGATCAGGGCCGCGGCGAGGATGACGAACGAACCGGTTGTCACGGCGGCCCAGACGGTACGGCTGGTGTGCCAGTCCTCGGACGGCCAGACCGGAAACACCGGGAGTTGCCGGGTGAACGGCCGGATGAGCGCCACCGCGGTGGCCGTCGGTACGACGATCGCGGCGAACGGTCGGCCCGGCTCGGCCACCCCTCGGCCACGCCGCCAGGTGGTGACCGCGAGCGCGAGGCCGACCATGCCGGCCGCCTGCAGCACGAAGAACCAGAAGTGGTCGGGCAGGCGGCTCCGGGCGGCCAGCAGGCAGGCGATCCACGCGCCGAGCACGAGCGGCACCACCGCCGCGCGGGCGGTGATGCGCCACCACAGCGGCCGGGGCAGCGTGTCCACCACCTGCGCGGCCGGTTCGTCGCTCGCCCAGGCGGTGACCCCCGCGATCACGCCGAGGGCCGTGCCCTGCAGCGGCCACATGATCGCCGGCCACCGGGCGACGAGCGTCATCAGCCCGACGATGATGCCCGTGGCGGCGATGGTCAGCCGCCACGGGACCGCCTGGACCAGGTATCGGATCACGCGCCGCTCGGCAACGGGTTGACCACGGTGTGATCGATGCCGGTGAACATCGCGAGCAGGCAGGTGACCACGGCGGCCACGAGCAGCGCGCCGCCGACGAGGCGCAGTGCCGGCGTCCGGGAAGCCGGATCGTGCCACAGCGCGGCGACGACGGCCAGCCCGCACAGGCAGCACAGGTACGCCGCCCACCAGCCGGGTGAACCGCTCAGCAGCAGCATCCGCATGTCGTCGCCCTCGACGCCGAACGGGCCGCCCCAGTACGTGAACGGCATGATCACCCGAACCGTGCGCAGCGGCTCGAAGATGCCCTGGAAGACGATGGCCACCGCGACGAGCAGTACGGCGGCGATCGGTGCCGTGCCACGCTGCGGCAGGTAGCGGCCTACCACGATCCCGAGCAACGGCCCGCCGAGCGCGGAGAGCCCGCCCTCGCCGAGCAGTGCCGCGAAGGTCCAGCCGTCGCCGGCGGGGCCGAACGGGAATCCGTTGTCCGGCACCGGCCAGTGGTGCTGCGCCCACATCGCCCACGCCACCCAGAGCAGGCCGACGGTGAACGGCAGCAGGGCCGTGAATGCCAGTGCCGCGGTCTGCACCCGCTCCGGCACCGGGGTGACCCCGGCGGGCCCGGTTCAGCGTGGCCGCCTTTCGGGTCTGCCCGGCCATCGCGACCAGGCCGAGGATGCCGAGGCCAGCGGCGGGCACGATGGCGTTGAAGAAGCCGGAGGTCGATGCGTCGGGCCGGCCGACGGTCGTCGCGACGGTCAGCAGCACCCCGACGATGAACAACGGATGCCTGGCGTATCTGCGTAGCTCCTTGGCGGTGAGCTGGCCCAGCGCGCTGCCGGTGTGCGCGGCGGTGGCGGTCGTCGTCGTCATGCTGCCATCTCCATCCGGGACTGCGCCGTGGGGCCGAGCATCAGCAGGTAGGCGTCCTCGACGGACGGTTCGGCGGCGACGGCCTCCTCGGTGGGCTGACCGCCGATCGACCGGACCTTGCCGTCGGCGGTGCGCCAGGATGCCTGCGCACCGGGCAGCTCGGCGCCGGCGAGCCACACCCGGCCGGCGGCGGTACCGACGAAGTCGCGGACCTTGCCGTCGAAGTGGATGCGTCCGGCCGCCACGACGATGACCCGATCGCACAGCGCGGCGACGTCCTCGGTCTGGTGGGTGGCGAGCACGACCGCCCCGGTGCGGCCACACTCGGACAGCACCGCCCGCAGCGACGCCCGTTGCTCGGGGTCGAGCCCGGTGGTCGGCTCGTCGAGCACGAGCAGGCGCGGGTCGCCGAGGAGTGACTGGGCGAGGGCGAGGCGCCTGCGCTGCCCGCCGGACAGGGTTCGGATGCGCCTGGTGGTGCGGTCGCTGAGCCCGACCAGATCGAGCACCCGGCGGACCTCGGCATGGCGTGCGGCGGTGGCCGTCCACTCCTTGAGCACCGCGATGTAGTCGACGAACGCGAAGCACGTCATGCCCCGGGGGAACTGCAGCTCTTGCGGGAGGTACCCGAGCACGCGCCGTACCTCTGCCCGCTCGACCGGGCCGGCGGTGGCGTCGCGACCCAGCACCGTGATCCGGCCGGACGTCGGCGGGATCGCGGTCGTGAGCATCCGGATGAGGGTGGTCTTGCCGGCGCCGTTGGGGCCGAGCAGGCCGGTCACGCCGACGTCCAGGTCGAGGTCGACCGCGTCGAGGGCCGTGGTGCTGCCGTAGCGCTTCGTCAGGGCGCGCGCCTGCACGAGTCTGGTCATGCGTATCCTCCGGGGGTACGGGCGAGACGGATCCGGATCGCGAGTGCGACCGCGGTGACACAGGTGAGTGCGACGTAGGCGACCTGGGCCCGCGGGCCTACGGTCAGCACGACGTCGTGCCGGCCGTGCGCGACGGCGACGACGACGATCCACACGGCGGACAGCAGCGCACCCACGACCTTCGGCGGCCACCAGGTGAGCAGGACCAGCGCGGCGAGCGTCAGGCCGAGCCCGGGGCCGAGCCAGGCGACGGAGAGCCAGCCGACGCCGGTCACGATCGCGCCGAAGGCGACGACGAACGGCACCGTGGTGACCATGACCGCGGCGGTCCGCAGCAGGCTGAGCCGCACCTTCGAATACGGCGTCGTATTGGTGAGCCCGGCGAGCGAGTCAGCGGTCGCGAACGCCCCGACGACGCCCAGCAGCGGCACCAGCGGGGCCCCGAGCAGGTAGCACGCGGTGCTCAGCTCCGAGCTCGACCAGCCCGCCGCGACGACGAACACGAACACGGCCGCCGAAGCGAGCACCCACGGCCCGCGCAGCGACTGGGACGCGTTGAGCAGCACCGCGTCGCGCTCGGTGAGTCCCAGCCGGCGCAGTGCCCGCAGCGGCGGGGACAGGACGGGGCGCTGGATCTCCGCCTGTACCGCATCCCAGGCTCGTCGCAGCGTTGCCGGGTCGGACAGCTCCGCCAGGGTCGCGCGGCAGGCCGGGCAGGCCATCAGGTGCGCCTCGATCGACGCGGACGGCACCGAATCGATGTCGCCGTCGAGGTATCGGCGCAGCAGGTCCCGGTCGTAGTGCCAGGGCTTGCGGTTCACGTCGCCTCCGCTCATGACGCGCTCAGCAGGCTGGCACGCAGCTGGGACTTGGCCTGCCGCAGCCGGCCCTTGACCGTGCCGTGCGGCACGCCCAGCAGCCGTGCGGCCTCTTTCGTGGTGAGGCCGTCGAGGATGGTGGCCTGGACGACGGCCCGCAGCTCCGGCGACAGCCGGCGCAGCGCCGTGCCGAGGTCGCCGTGCTCCACACCGAGCAGCACCTGTTCCTCGGCGCTGACGAGCGGCGCGTCGACCTCACCGTCGGCCAGGAACGTCCAGGCGACCGGCGAGCGGCGCAGCCGGGAGATCAACCGGCGGACGGCGATCCCCCACAGCCACGCCCCGACCTCACCGTCCCCGCGCCACCGTTCGGCGCCCTTCCACACTGCGACGAACGTGTCCTGCAGGACGTCGTCGACCACGTCGGGGTCCGCGCACCGCCGCCGCAGCCGGGCCACGAGCCAGGGCGCGTGCCGGTCGAACAGCAGCCGTAAAGCCCCCTCGTCACCGTCCGCGACGGCGCGCAGCAGGTCCGCGTCGCCGGCGTCAGCGTTCGAGCTCATACCCTCACTGTCGCCGCCGGCGGCCCCAGCGGATGAGCCGCGGCCGAGAATTTTGAAAACGCGGCGGCGGGTGCGGCCTGGAGGGCCTGGCCCGCTCGGGTGATCGTGACGCTCCCCCACCGTCGCACACTTGGAGGAGAACATCCCCGCGGGCGCGCTTCCGCCCTGCAGATCGGCCGGATGGACACCGGGGCCGGGGGCGTGTCGCGCCGACGACATCCGAGCGAAGGAGTCCAGCATGAAGGCGGTGCGGTTCGACGAGTACGGCGGCATCGACGTCCTCCACGTGGCCGACGTCCCGGTTCCTGAGCCGGGCCAGGGGCGGGTGCTGGTCGAGGTCAAGGCCGCGTCGATCAATCCCGGCGAGGCGAAGATCCGCAACGGGTCGTTGCGGGCGATCTGGCCGACCACCTTCCCCTCGGGTGAGGGCACCGACCTGGCCGGGACCGTGACGAAGATCGGCCCGGGGGTCGAGGGAATCGCTCCCGGTGACGAGGTCATCGGCTTCACCGACGAGCGTGCCAGCCACGCCGAGTACGTGGTCGTGCCGGCGGAGAATCTGACGGCCAAGCCGGCGAACGTGTCCTGGGAGGTCGGCGGGTCGCTGGGCGTGGCCGGCAGCACGGCCTACGCCACGGTGCGCGCGGTGGCGGTGCGGCCGGGCGACACGGTGGCGGTCACGGGCGCCGCCGGCGGCGTGGGCTCCATGGCCGTCCAGCTCGCTCGGCGGGCGGGCGCCGAGGTGATCGGCATCGCCGGCCCGGACAACCGCGGCTGGCTGACCGAGCACGCGGTCACGCCCGTCGCCTATGGTGCGGGCCTGGCCGGCAAGCTCCGGGAGACGCCGATCGACGCCTTCATCGACACGCACGGCGACGGTTACGTGCAAATGGCGGTCGAGCTGGGCGTGGCGCCAGAGCGTATCGATACGATCATCGACTTCCCCGCGGTCGAGGAGTACGGGGTGAAGGCCGAAGGCGGCTCGACCGCGATGAACGCGGCGGTCCTGGCCGAACTCGCCGCGCTGGCCTCCTCCGGCGACCTGGACGTGCCGATCGCGGCGGTGTTCCCGCTCGACGACGTCCACGCCGCGTTCGAGCAGCTGGAGCAGGGCCACACCCGAGGCAAGATCGTCCTGCGGCCCTGACCGCCGGGGTGCCTGAACCGGGAGGCCGGCTCATGAGGGTTGTTGTGAACCTGACGCGCTGTCAGGGGTATGCGCAGTGCGCCTTCCTCGCCCCGGACGTGTTCCGGATGCGTGGCGACGAGGCGCTGATGTACGACCCGCAGCCCGACGACGCGCAGCGCGACCGGGTGCTGCGGGCCGCGGCGGCGTGCCCGGTACAGGCCATCCGGGTCGACAGCATCGACGACCGGGAGGCCGCCGCGGAGGCCAGGATGGCGGCGTCCGCGGCGGCGGGAGGCCCGCCGGGGCCGACCCCGCCGCGGGCGGTCGCGCCGGACCAGGCGTCCACGCCCGTGCCGGGCCTGCGAAACGCGGCGATCGAGGCGTTCCGGCGGCACGGCCGGATCGTGGTCGTGGGCGCGTCGCTGGCCGGTCTGGCCGCCGCGGCGACCCTGCGCCGGGAGGGCTTCACCGGCACGCTGACCATGATCGGGGACGAGTCGTGCCGGCCGTACGACCGGCCACCGCTGTCCAAGCAGGTCCTCGACGGATGGGTGGCACCCGAGCACACCGGACTGCCCCGCGCCGACGAGCTCAACGCCCGCTGGCTGCTCGGCGTCCCCGCCACCGGGCTGGACCTGGCCGGCGCGCGGGTCCACCTCGGCGACGGCGGCACGGTAGGCTACGACCGGCTGCTGATCGCGACCGGCACCCGGGCCCGGCCCTGGTTCAACTCGGCCGAGGCCGCCCTCGACGGGGTGTTCCTGCTCCGCACCCGCGACGACGCCGCCCGCCTGCGCCGCCGGCTGGCCGACCGGCCCCGGCGGGTGCTGGTCATCGGCGGCGGGTTTACCGGCTCCGAGGTCGCCTCCGTGTGCCGGGACCGGGATCTGGCGGTCACGGTCGTGGAGCGGGGACCGGCCCCGCTGGCCGGCGCGCTGGGCGGGGTGATCGGCGCGGTGGCCGCCGACCTGCAGCGTGAGCACGGTGTCGACCTACGCTGCGGCGTCACCGTCACCGCCCTGGAGGGTGATGGTGACGGCCGGCTGCGCCGGGCCCGCCTGTCCGACGGCGGTACCATCGACGCCGAGGTGGCCGTGGTGGCGCTCGGCGCGATCCGCAACACCGAGTGGCTGCGCGGCTCGGGTCTGGCCGCCGGCCACTGGGGGGTGGGCTGCGACGCCGGATGCCGGGCGTTCGACGTCAACGGCGTCGTCACCGACGACGTCTTCGTCGCCGGCGACGTCGCGCGTTTCCCGCACCCGCTGTACGACTACCAGTTCCTGGCCCTCGAGCACTGGGGCAACGCGGTCGCCCAGGCCCAGGTCGCCGCGCACAACATGATCAGCGCGCACGGCGACCGGTGGCCGCACCTGGCCAGCCCGGTGTTCTGGTCGGCGCAGTTCGGCACCAACATCAAGTCGGTCGGGGTGCCGACCTTCGCCGACCAGGTCGTCATCGCGCAGGGGTCGGTCGAGGAGCGCCGGTTCGTGGCCGCCTACGGCTACCGGGGGCGCATCACCGCCGCGGTCGGGTTCGACCAGGGCAAGTGGCTCGAGTCGTACCAGAGCCAGATCGAGCGGGCGGCGGCGTTCCCGCCCGAGCCGCGCCCCGGCGACCGGCAACCGGTACCCGCACAGATTCCCGACCACACGATCCGCGAACGCCAGGCCACCGTCGTGGTGACCGGCCACGATCCGAGCGAGCGCCGTGCGCAGCTGGTGCACCACCGCTGACGGCGACGAAAGGCACGTCATGGCACAGCCCAGCATCTACGAGCAGATCCTCGACCCCGCCAACCGGGCCGACCCGTACCCGCTCTACGCGCGGCTGCGCGGGACCCCGGTGGCGCGGCAGCCCGACGGCACCTACGTGGTCAGCACCTACCGCGAGATCGTCGCGCTGCTGCACGACCCGCGGGTCAGCTCCGACCCCCGCAGCCACCCCGAGCTGGCCGGCGCCGCACCCGCGGCGCAGGAGGGCCCGGCCGGGCTGCCGATGTCGTTCATCAGCCGCGACCCGCCCGAGCACGACCGGCTGCGGGAGCTGGCGATCCGGCCGTTCGGGCCGCCCCGCACCCCGGGACGTGTCGAAGGCATGCGCCCCTGGCTGGCCGAGGTCACCGGCGGCCTGATCGACAAGTTCGCCGGACGCGACCGGGTCGACATCGTCGACGACTTCGCCTACCCGCTGCCCGTGACGGCGATCTGCCACCTGCTCGACGTCCCCCGCGAGGACGAACCGCGCTTCCACCACTGGGCCGACGCGATCATCGACACCACCGACCCGAGCTCGGGCACGTTCGCCGAGCGCCAGCGCAGGCGAGGCCTGGTCCAGGCCGAACTGGGCGGGTACCTCAACGGGCTCATCGAGGCCCGCACGAGCCGGCCGGGCGACGACCTGCTCTCCGGGCTGCTCACCGACACCGGCCCGCACGCGCCGATGGCCCGCGGCGACCTGGTGAGCACGGCCGTACTGCTGCTGGTCGCCGGTCACGAGACCACCGTCAACCTCATCACCAACGGCGTGCTGACCCTGCTGCGCCACCCCGGCGTGCTCGACCGGCTGCGCCACGAACCCGACGTCGTCGTCCCGCTGGTCGAGGAGCTGCTGCGCTACGAGCCACCGGTGCAGATGCTGGCCAGCCGCAGCACGCTGGCCGACATCGACATCGCGGGCACCACCATCCCCAAGGGCTCACCGCTCGCGCTGATGCTCGCCGCCGCCGACCGCGACCCCGGGCGCTTCCCGGACCCGGACCGCTTCGACCCCGACCGCGCCGACAACCAGCACCTCGGCTTCGGCAGCGGCATCCACTACTGCTACGGGGCCCCGCTCGCCCGGGTCGAGGCACAGGTCGCGCTGTCCGAGTTGGCCCGCCGTCTGGTGCGGCCCCGGCTCGTCGTCGACCCGCCGCCGTACCGGCCCAGCCCGGTCCTGCGCGGCCCCCGCCATCTGCTCGTCGACATCGACGGCGTCGCCACCGCCGCCGGGGCGTCGGCCGGCGCTCCGCCCCGCGAACGGGTGCCGTGACCGGCACCCGGGCGCCGGTCAGCGCATCGTCCGGAAGGCGCGCCGCACCTGGTCGACGAACAGTTCCGGCTGCTCGAAGGCGGCGAAGTGGCCGCCGCGGGGCGGCTGTTCGTAGAAGCGGAGGTCGGGATAGTACCGCTGGCACCAGCGCCGCGACGGCCGGAAGATCTCGCGCGGGAAGGCGGAGAAGCCGACCGGCACGGCGAGCGGCTCCGGCGGGCGAGCGCTGCGGCCCGATGGCCGGGCGAAGCCGTTCTCCCAGTAGATGCGGGCCGACGACGCGGCCGTCGCGGTGTGCCAGTAGACGCTGATGTTGTCGAGCATCTGGTCGCGGCTGAGCGTGCCGAGCGGATCGCCGTCGTGGTCGGTCCAGGCCCAGTACTTCTCGGCGATCCAGGCGCACTGGCCCACCGGGGAGTCGACGAGTCCGTAGCCGACCGTCTGCGGGCGGGTCGCCTGCTCGAGGGCGTAGCCGCTGCCCCACTCCCGGTGATCGGCGGCGGCGGCCAGGCTCTGCCGCTCGAAATCGGTCAGGTCCGCGGTGTCGAGCCGGTCATCGCGGTCGACCACGGGCAGCATGTTGAGGTGGATGCCGGCCAGGCGCCGCGGGTGCTGCGCCGCGAGCGTCGTGGTCACGATCGCTCCCCAGTCGCCGCCCTGCGCGCCGAACCGCTCGTATCCCAGCCGGCTCATCAGCGCCGCCCACGCCCGGGCGATCCGCGCGGGCCCCCAGCCCGGCTCGGCGGGCCTGGCGCTGAAGCCGAAGCCCGGCAGCGACGGGCACACGACGTGGAACGCGTCGCGCGCCTCGCCGCCGTGCGCGACGGGGTCGGCCAGCGGCCCGACGACGTCCAGGAATTCCACGACCGACCCCGGCCAGCCGTGCGTCACGATCAGCGGCAGCGCATCCGGATGGGGTGAGCGCAGGTGCATGAAGTGGACATCGAGGCCGTCCAGCTCGGTGGTGAACTGCGCCAGCCCGTTGAGCCGGTCCTCCAGGCGGCGCCAGTCGTAGCCGCTCTGCCAGTACCCGCACAGATCCCGCAGCCAGTCCAGCGGTACACCCTGGCTCCAGCTCGCCGCCGGCGCCGGTTCCGGCCACCGGGCGCGGGCCAGCCGCCGCCGCAGCTCATCGAGCGCGTCGTCACCGACGCTGACCGTGAACGGGGCCACCTCGCCGCCCATGCCGCCACCGTAGCTCCGACACGACGGCTGAAGCGGCGGCGGGTTCCGGCGCGACACGAAATCACCCGACCTCCGCGCAGGTTCCTCGACGGCGAGAGTGGGCAGTTGCTCGTGATGAAGACTGTCCTGCACAACGTCCGGGTCTTCGACGGAAGGCGGATCCTGCCGCCGGACACGGTGGTCATCGACGGAGAACGGTTCGGCAACGGTACGGACAATGCCCGCGTCGTCGACGGGGAAGGCGCGGTCGCGCTGCCCGGCTTGATCGACGCCCACCTCCACCTCGACCGGCGGCCCACGCTCGAGCGGCTGGTGAGGTTCGGGGTGACCACGGCGCTCGACATGGGCTGCGCGCCGCCGGAGCTGGTCGACGCGATGCGGGTATCCCGCGGCCTGACCGACGTGCGCAGCGCCGGCAGCCCCGCGATCGCTCCGGGCGCCTGGCACGCGCGCATCGTGGCCCTCGCCGCGCGGGGCGTCGTGCCCGGTGCCGACGAGGCGGAGCGCTTCGTGGCCGAACGGCTCGCCGAAGGCTCCGACTACCTGAAGATCATTGTCGGGAACCCGGAGCCCAGCCACGATCAGGCGACCCTCGACGCGCTCGTCGACGCCGCGCACCGGCGGGCGCGACTCGTCATCGCCCACGCGACGTCCGTCGAGGCCGTCGCCATGGCGATGCGAGCCGGGGTCGACATGCTGACGCACGTGCCGCTGGATCGGCCGCTGGATCGGGCCACCGCGGATCGCATGGTGGTCGACGGCCGGGAGCTGATCCCCACTTTGTCCATCATGGAGGGTGTGGCGGCACAGTCCGCCGGCGTGTACGCGGGTGCCAGCTACGCGGCGGCCCGGGACAGCGTCACCACCGCCTACGCCGCCGGGGTGCCGATCCTGGCCGGCACCGACGCCAACTCGACGGCCGAGGCACCGGTGAACATCAGCCACGGCGACAGCCTGCACCACGAGCTGGAGCTCCTCGTCGACGCCGGCGTCAGCCCGGTCGACGCGCTGCGCGCCGCCACGGTGCTGCCCGCCATCCACTTCGGACTGACCGACCGCGGCGCCGTCGAGGCCGGCCAGCGGGCCGACCTGGTGCTCATCGACGGCGACCCGCTGCACGACATCCGTGCCACCCGCTCGATCACCCGCGTCTGGTGCGGCGGCGTCGAACACACCCCGGCCGAGCTGGCGAGGTGACCCGGGCGCCCTGGGCGAGGTCCGCCCAGGGCCTGCCCAGGTCTGCCCGGGCCTACCCCGGCCGGCTCAGCGCCGCGCCTCGGCGACCGCCGCGCGCACCGCCTCGGCGCCGGCCGGGGTGCCGCCCAGATCGGCGCCCGCCGGATCGGTGCCCGCCGGATCGGTGTACGAGCCATACGGAGTGCCGTAGACGGGCGTGCCAGGCTGGACACGCCAACTGTCGGCCAGCGCGCCCACATCGACGGTGTCGTAGCCGATGGCGTCCAGGAACCCGGCGACGGCCCGCTTGGCCTCGGCGTCGTCGCCGGCGATCGGCAGCGCGGTCCGGTCCGCGGCGCCCGACGGGCGGGCCAGCGAGGCGAGGTGCGTGAAGAAGATGTTGTTGAACCCCTTGACCACCCTCGCGCCGCCCAGGTGGCGCTGGAGCAGCTCGCTGCTGGTCGTCGAGGCGGCGTCCAGCTCGGCGAAGCGGCCATCGCGTTCCGGATAGTAGTTGTTGGTGTCGATGACGACCTTGCCGGACGTGGGATCGGCCGGCACCTCGCGATACGCCTTGAGGGGGACGGTCACCACCACGATGTCGCCGGCCGCGGCGGCGTCCGCCGGCCGGCCCGCCCGTGCGCGCGGGCCGAGCTCGTCGACCAGGTCCTGCAGGGTCTCGGGTCCGCGAGAGTTGCTGAGCACGACGTCATAGCCGGCGGCGACCGCCAGCCGGGCCACCGTGCCGCCGATGTTGCCACTTCCGATGAGTCCGATCGTAGTCACTCCATCGCCAACCAGGCGGCGCCGTCGCTCATTCCGGGAGGAGAGGGTGACGACGGTAAGGAAACCGTAAACCGCTCCGCGCAAAGTGGTCCTTGTCAACAGCGAGCAGCCGTTCACCGAACAACCGGGACACGAACAAGGAGATGCACTGATGCAGGACCAGATCCAGGCCGTCGTCGAGGAGATCGTCGCATCGGGCGCGGAGGGCGGGCTTCAGGTCGCCGTGTACCGGCATGGGGAGCCCGTCGCCGAGGCCGTGGCCGGGCCGGGAATCACCCCCGACACGCTCTTCCACGTCACGTCGACCGGCAAGGGCGTCGCGGCCACCGTCGTGCACGTGCTCGTGGAGCAGGGCGTGTTCGCCTACGACACCCCGATCGCCGAGCTGTGGCCGGAGTTCGCGGCGCACGGCAAGGGTGGCGCCACCGTGCGGCACGCGCTGACCCACACCCTCGGCGTGCCCGGCGTGCCGGTCGGCACCACCCCGGAGGACCTGTGCGACTGGGACGGGATGTGCGCGAAGATCGCCGACGCGCGGCCGTGGTGGGAGCCGGGGACGAAGCAGGGGTACCACCCGCAGAGCTTCGGCTACATTCTCGGCGAGGTCGTGCGCCGGGCCACCGGGCAGAAGATCTCGCAGTCGCTCCACGCGAACGTGGCCAGCCCGCTCGGGGTTGCCGGTGAGCTGTACTTCGGCGTACCGGTGGCGGAGCACGGCCGCGTCGCACGGCTGTCCGAGCCCGAGGGCACGCCGGAGATGACGCCGGAGATGTTCGCCTCGTTCGCCGAGCACGTGCCGTTCTTCCGGGTCGTCGACGGCTGGACCGCCGCGCCCCCGGCGGCGATGCCCACGGCCGCGTACTGCAACCGCGCCGACGTGCTCGCCGCCGACATTCCCGCCGGGGGCGTCGCGTCCGCCCGGGCGCTGGCCCGGATGTACTCGGCGCTGCTGGGTGAGGTCGACGGGGTACGGCTGATCAGCCCGGACCGGCTGCGCGAGGTGACGGCGCCGGCAGTGAGCGGCGTCGACGAGATCGCCGGCCTGCCGACCACCCGCGGCCTGGGGTACGGACTGGGCTTCGACGGTCCGCTGGACGGCCCGACGCTGTTCGGCATGGCCGGCTCCGGCGGCACGGCGGCGTTCGCCGACACCGCCACCGGCATCGCGGTCGCGGTCGCCAAGACCACGGTCAGCGCCGGCGACTACACCACCTTCAACCGGATCGCGGACGTGGTCGCCAAGGCCGCGAGCACGTCCTGAACGACCGGCCCGGTCCCGCCGCGCAGCGGGGCCGGGCCGTCCGCTTCGCCCCGGGCCAAGCGCCTGTTTCATGACTGAGGCGGGGCTGCGGCGGGCCCAGATTCCGCCTGGCGGCGTCCCGCACAAGCCCGGTTACAACACCGGTAGCCTGGCTCCCGCGGGCCACCACCAGACGAAATCTGGACTCCGCCTCGCTACCACCCCAGTCATGAAACAGGCGCTAACGGTCGCAGCCGCCCATCACCGGGTCGAGCGAGGCACCGGCCGCGATGACGTCGGCCAGCAGCGCTCCTTCGGAGACCGCGGGGATGGCCTGGAGGTTGACGAAGCTGGGCTCGCGGACGTGCACGCGGTGCGGGCGGGTGCCGCCGCCGGAGACGGCGTGCACGCCGAGCTCACCCCGGGGTGACTCGATCGCCGTGTACACCTGGCCGGGCGGGACGCGGAAGCCCTCGGTGACGAGCTTGAAGTGGTGGATCAGCGACTCCATCGACCGGCCCATGATCTCAGCGACGTGCTCCAGTGCGTTGCCCAGGCCGTCGGCGCCGACCGCCAGCCGGGCCGGCCAGGCGATCTTCTTGTCGCCCACCATGACCGGGCCGGGTTCGAGCCGGTCCAGCGCCTGCTCGACGATCCGCAACGATTCCCGCATCTCGGCCAGGCGAACCTGGTAGCGGCCCCAGACGTCGCCGGTGGTCGCGGTGGGCACGGCGAAGTCGTACGTGTCGTAGCCGCAGTACGGCATCGTCTTGCGCAGGTCCCACGCCAGCCCGGCCGAGCGCAGGACCGGTCCGGTGACCCCCAGCGCGAGGCACCCGGCCGCGTCCAGCACTCCGACTCCCTGGGTGCGCCGGCGCCTGATCGGCTGGCCGGACAGCAGATCCTCGTACTGGTCGAGCTTGCCCGGCAGGTCGGCGACGAGCGCGCGGATCTGCGCGACCGCCTCGCCGGACACGTCCTGGGCCAGCCCGCCCGGCCGCACGTACGCCATGTTCATCCGCGAGCCGGTGACCGTCTCGAAGATGTCGAGGATCTGCTCACGCTCCCGGAAGCCGTAGATCATCATCGAGATCGCGCCCAGTTCCATGCCGGTCGTGGCCAGCCACACCAGGTGGGAGGCGATCCGGTTGAGCTCCATCATCAGCACCCGGATCGTGCTCGCCCGGGGCGGGATGGCGTCCTCGATGCCCAGCAGC
The DNA here is from genome assembly GCF_040300025.1 of Dactylosporangium sp. NPDC000555. Lineage (NCBI taxonomy): Bacteria > Bacillati > Actinomycetota > Actinomycetes > Micromonosporales > Micromonosporaceae > Dactylosporangium > Dactylosporangium sp. NPDC000555. Next base: position 26,039 of record NZ_JBEPDB010000095.1, read on the forward strand.
CTCTCGACCGCCAGGCAGTACGCGGTCTCGTTGAACAGCGGCGCGAGGTAGTCCATCCGGGTCAGGAACGTGGTGCCCTGCACCCAGGTGCGGAACTCCAGATTCTTCTCGATGCCCGTGTGCAGGTAGCCGACCACGACCCGGCACTCGGTGACGGTCTCGCCGGACAGTTCCAGGACCAGCCGGCACACGCCGTGCGACGCCGGGTGCACCGGGCCCATGTTGACCACGATCCGCCCGTCGCCGATCGGATCGTCCGGGTCGCACAGGACGTCCTGCCAGTCGCCACCGGTGACGGTGAACACCCGCCCCTCGGTGGTCTCGCGGGTGCTCGCGTATGCGTCCGTGGCCACGGCGCCTTCATGTACCATACGGTACATGTACCACACGGTACAGACTGGTGTCAGTACGATGCCTGACATGTGCCGACGGAGCGACGCAGCGTGACACAGGAGCCCCGCCAGGCCCGGGACCGGCTGCTGGCCGCCGCCGTGGACTACGTCGCCGAGCACGGCTCGGCAGACCTGACCCTGCGCGGCCTCGCGGCGGCGATCAACACCAGCCACCGCATGCTCATCTACCACTTCGGCTCGAAGGAGGGGCTGCTGGTCGAGGTCGTCCACGCCGTCGAGGAACGGCAACGCGCCGCGCTCGCCGAACTCGAGGCCACCACCGGCGGCACGGTGGCCGACATTGCACGCGAGTTCGCCCGCCGGCTGACCGATCCGGCGTTGCGGCCGAACGAGCGGCTATTCTTCGAGATGTACGGGCAGGCGCTCCAGGGCCGCCCCGGCACGGCCGCACTGCTGGACAGCGCCATCACGCCGTGGCTCGAGCCGGCGCAGGAGATGCTCCGGCGGCGCGGCTACGACGCCGAGACGGCCCGGGCCCACGCCCGCCTTTCGCTCGCGGTCACCCGCGGCCTGCTGCTCGACCTGCTGACCACACACGACGAGGCCGGCGTCAACGAGGCGATGGAGTACTTCATCAGCCTCTGGGAGCGGTGACCAACACGGCCCAGACGCGGACCGTGCCGTCCTGGCCGCCTGTCGGCAACACCGGCACCGCTCCGAACCCGCAAAGACCGGTTCCGCACCCAGCGCCCTGGCCGCGCTCCGCAACCTCGCCATCGGCACCTACCGACTCGCCGGACGTGCCAACATCGCGCATGCCCGCCGCGATCCGCACGACTGGGCCGACGTCTTCGCGGTCTACGGCATCTAGTGCCGCGTCAGGCCACGTTCGCCCTCTCGACGATGCGGCGGAGGCGTGGATTGTTGGTGTTGCGGTTTCGCCAGGCGATGTAGCGGCGGATCATGCTGGCCTGCTCAGCGTGGCTGGCGTGGTCGGTGCCGTCGAGGGTGAAGTACCGCAACGCGGTGAACTGTGCCTCGATACGGTTCAACCATGAGGAATTCGTTGGTGTGTAAGCGATCTCGACGTTGTTGGCCGCCGCCCTGGTGGTCAGATGCGGACTGTAGTTGTCGCAGACGATCGCCATCCGCACATTCGGCGGATACAGCGAGCGCAGGTAGCGGCAGAACTCCAGGAACTGTGCCCGCTTCTTGCGCTGTTTGACATGCCCGTACATGACGTTGCGACCCAGGTCCAGGGCGGCGAACAGATGCCGCACACCGTGCGGGCGGGTGTACGTGGCCCGCCGGCGCGGCCTGGGGTCACGGTCGGGGTCCTTGTGCCGGCCGCCCCGCTCGGCCCACTGCCGGCCGGGATGCGGTTGCAGGTTCAGCGGCCCGAACTCATCCATGGAGAACACCACGCCCGGCTCGCCGGGCTCGGGGATCACCTCGCGTCGGCGATGGCGTACAGATGCTCCACCCGGGCCTTCTTCGCCGCGTAGTCGGGCTCCCCGGGAGTGTTTCCAGGTCTTCACCCGTTGAAAGGACACCCCCTCGGCGCGCAGGATCTCCCGCAGCCCCTCGATGCTGATGTCGTCGACCACCCCCTCAGCGACCAGGAAGTCGGCCAGCTTGGCCAGACTCCAGGTCGAGAACGGCAGGCCATGCTCGACCGGTCTGGACTTGGCGATCTTCTTCATCTCCCGCCGCTGCGGCAGCGTGAACGTCGGCGGCCTGCCCCCGCGATAGCGGGGGTAGAGCGAGTCGAACCCGTCGGCGTTGAAGTTGTGGATCACGTCCCGGACCCGATCCGGGCTGGTGAACGTCACCTCCGCGATCCTGGCCGGGTCCATGCCCTGCGCCGAGAGCAGGATCATCTGCGCCCGCCGCCAGGTCACCACCGACCCCGAACTGCGCCGCACGATCCGCAACAACCGCTGACCCTCATCATCATCAAGCTCTCGAACCCGCACCCGTTGCGCCACAATCGACAGCCCGAAGCGACAACCCCGGCCACAGTGGGACCCGGACCGGAGTGTCACTCACAACGAGGCAAACGTGACCGGACACGGCACTAGTACGAAAACCACAGCAACCCGGGCGCGCGGGGCGGCGCATGCGCTAGGCATCCGGCTCTTCCAATTCGGTCAGACTTTCGGGCTTATAGCACTGCGGTGGCTCGTCCATGCCGCGCCAGAAGACCCAAAGGCGACCACAGGTGGGACATTTGAATAACGACTTGGACGCCATGTAGACCTCCTCAGCGTCCACCAGGCCCTCAAATCTATCAAATTCAACGTCCGAAATTATCTTCCATTCTAGCTCGTTAGGAATAGGCCCACTTGTTTGGATTATGGTGCCGCATATGCATCGAAATTTCGCCATCACGGCATCACTTCAATCTGACCCACTCGCGCGCCCGTTCCCGCAATCCTGGCCTGGATATTGGCAAGCTGGTCTGCGGTAACGCTCGTCCGCGAAAGATCAATGATCACGCCGCCGCCTTGGACCTGGCTACCCTTAGATGCAACGGCACTCACAATTCTGCTCACATTTCCTGTGGTGGGCGTGTAAACGTCCCACTGCACACCGTCCACGAGAAGGTCACTGGTTGCAGTCCCCCTCGAACCAACCGGATCCCGAAGAACAACATTACTGCCCCGGGCAGCCATGTGCTGCGCAGCCGCCACTTCGGAGGCTGATGGATTGGCAGCCGATACTCGAAGGGATCCCAAATTCGGGCCAGCGATGAACTCACCGCAGTTGTGGACGAGGACCGGGGTGTTGCCGGCGAGCACATAGTACGTGTGGATGTCGGCGACCGTGAGGTCGTACATGTCCCGGGCGCCGAGGTAGTTGCGGACGTCGACGATCTCGGATGACGTTCCGGCGCTGCCGTACTGCTCCGCTCCCGGTCGCAGGTCGCCGGCGCTCACCCACACCTGCTGGTCGCTGTCCCAGAACGGGTGGTTCTGTGATGTCCGAACCGTGGCGACGGTGCCGTTCGGGGCCTTGACTCTCAGGTCGGTCAGGGCGTTGTCACGGTTCACCTTCACCGCGAGCACCGTGCGGGGCGACGTCATGCCTGTCCTTGGATCAGTGGCCTGGACGGTGTCGCCGACCTTGACGTCCTTGATGGGTTTCCGCTTGCCGTCCGCCATCTGGACCTTAGTGTCGGCGGTGAAGCTGCAGCTCTTCTTGAACAGGTTCTTGGTTTGCTGAGCGATGGCGCGCGACTCGGCCGCCGCGGCCTTGCCACCTGCCTGCGCGGCGGCCTTGAGCCCGCCGCCGCTCATCAGGGCTGCCTTGCCGGCTTTGAGCGCGGCACCACCGGCCGCGCCGAGGCCGCCCATCAAGCCACCGACGATGGCCCCCTTCACGCCGGTCTTGAGCATGCCGCCCCAGGAGAAGTTGCCCTTGCCCTCCCACTTGGTCTTGAGGGCGTAGGTCACCATGTTCTGGACCGCCCCGGCTAGGGCACCGCACGCCACGGCGCCCACGCCGGTCCAGCCGATCGCGGCGCCGCAGCCAAGGCCGACGGCGAGGCCGGCAACCGTGCCGATGATCTCGGCCTTGTGCTTGTCGACCCAGTTGAGCGTGGCGGTCGTCGCCGTCTTCAGGCGGCACTTGATCGGATGAGCCTTGCACCAGGCCTTCTGCTGGGCTTCCTTGGCGCGCTTCTGACCGTCGAGCACAGCCTGGGTGTCTCTGTCGTTGTACTGCACGACCGTCGACTTGTACTGCTGGCCGCTGACGTAACGGATCGACGCCGTGGGGTAGCCCTTGGCCACGGTCACGTTGTCGTTGAGCTTCGTCGTGTCGTAGCTCCAGGAGGCGAGCAGGTTCGCCGCGCCGATCGAAGTCTGGTAGAGGCCGGTCTTACGGTTCAGTTCGTCGTAGGTGTAGACGAGAACCTTGCCGCGGCTGTCGGTCGTCTTCTTCAGGCGTCCGGCGTTGTCGTACTCCTTTGTCGTCGTGCCGCTGTCGGGGTCCTTTGTGGACGTATTGCGGCCGCGCAGGTCGTAGTCGTAGATCCACTCGTAGCCGGCCGGGTCGACCACCTTGGACAGCAGGCCGCGCCGGTTGTAGCTGTAGGTCGTCTTGTCGTACGTGCTGGGGTTGGCGTTGCCGGGGATGCGGGTGGCGAACTGCCGCAGCTCGGCTGGATGATCTCCGCCACCGTCCGGCTCGCGCCGTCGTACGTCGACCGGCGCCACGATCGTGGTCCCGGCGGGCCGGAGGCGTCGTGGTACCGGCCGAGCGATCAGATACGGCCCGGCGTGCATGATCACGACCGCGGCGCGGCGACCACGACTGGTAGCGGTCCGGGTTGCGGCGTTGATGCTCCAGGCACACGGCCCCGCTGGCTGCACCGGGTGGCGTTGCGCGTGAAGGCCGCTGCTGCGGTGACTCGGGCCCGCCGGTGGGCTAAAGTCGGTCTGCAGGCTGTTCCGCGTGTCGGACGCCGATTCGCAGCAAGTGCAAAGACGCACGATGGGTGGAGGACCGGGGGTCCGGGGTGCTGACCGTTGCCCGGCATGACGGGTCCGCGACGGTGACGATCACCGTCCGGGGGGAAATCGATCTCGCCACCGCCGGGCAGCTGCGTGACGCCATCGTCGCCGCAGTCACCGATGCCGAGCCTGACGTATCGCTGGTCGTGGACCTGGCCGAGCTGCGGTTCATCGATTCGGCCGGGATCAGCGCGCTGTTACGCGGACGTCGTAGGGCGCTTGCCGCCGGCCGGACGTTCCGGGTTGATGGCGCGGCAGGCCTGGTCCTGGAGGTGTTGCAGCTGACCGGGGTCTGGCCGCTGCTGTCCGGGGAGGTCGTGTGACGTCCCTGGCCGGCGCCGGCGCGGTCGGCAGCGCCGAACAGCTGCGGCGGCTGCAGGCGGTCACCGATGCCGCGCTGTCCCGCCTGGGCGTGGAGGATCTGCTGCGGGAACTGCTGGACCGGACCAAGGATCTGCTGCGTGCCGACACCGCGGCGGTGATGCTGCTCGACGCCACCGGCAGCGAGCTGGTCGCGACGGCGGCCAGCGGCCTGGAGCGCGAGGTGCACCCGGGGGTGCGGGTACCGTTCGGCCGCGGATTCGCCGGCACGGTCGCCGCCCGCGGCGAGCCCCTCGCGGCCGAGCAGGCCGAGCAGGCCGAGCAGGTCGAACAGGCCGAGCAGGTCGAACAGGCCGAGCAGGTCGAACAGGCCGAGCAGGTCGAACAGGCCGAGCAGGTCGAACAGGTCGAACAGGTCGAGCAGGTCGAACAGGCCGACGTCGAGCACACTGACACGGTCCGTCCCACGCTGCTCAGCGCGCAGCTCGCCGCGGCGCTCGGCGTGCCGATGATCAGCGACGGCCGGGTGATCGGGGTGTTGTACGTCGGCACCCGCACGCCGCGGCGCTTCACCGGTCAGGACATCGAGCTGCTGCAGCTGGTCGCCGACCGGGCCGCGCACGCGACGGTTGCGCGGCTGCACAGCCTGGACCAGGCGGCCGCCCATGCGCTGCAGCGCAGCCTGCTCCCGGCCCGTCCGCCGCGGCTGCCCGGACTGGACCTGGCGGTGCGCTACGTGCCCGGCGCGGAGATCGGCGTCGGCGGTGACTGGTACGATGTGTTCGATCTGCCGTCCGGGTACATTGGCATCGCCGTCGGGGACGTTGCCGGCAACGGGTTGCGGGCAGCGGTGGTGATGGGCCGCATCCGCTCGGCGTTGCGCGCGTACGCGATGGAGACCGACGATCCCGCCGAGGTACTGACCCGCCTCGACCGCAAGGTCCAGCGGTTCGAGCCCGATGCGATGGCGACCGCGATCTACGCGGTGATCGGCCCCGATCTGTCGACGTTGACGCTGTCCAACGCCGGGCATCTGCCGCCGGTCGGGATCGAACCCGGCGGCGCCGGCCGGCTGACCGTCGTCAAACCGGACCTGCCGCTCGGCACGGACCTGCGCGTCGGGCGGTACACGACCGAACTGCCGCTGCCGGTCGGGCAGTGCGTGCTCTTCTACACCGACGGCCTGGTGGAGCGCCGGGACCGTTCCCTCACGGCCGAGATGCGTCGGCTCGCCGAAGCCCTCGACGCCGGGCACAGCGCTGAAGAGCTGTGCACGGCGGCGATGGCGGCGATGCTCGACGGTGACGCGCCGACGGACGACATCGCCATGCTCGCGTTGCGTCGTACGCCTGCCGGCACCGAGGTGTAGCGGGCCGGATCAGCCCCTGGTTCGCCGGGGTCGGCGGCCCGTCGAGGTTGCCTGTGTCACCCCTCGCCCGTGCGCTTGCGCCAGTCGCGCATCGCGTCGCGGACCTTGTCGAACACCGCGGTCGGCGGGCCGACCAGGAGGTTGACGATCGCGGACTCTCCGGCCGCCGGATGTGGACGTGTCGGCGCTATCGACTGGGCCGCCTCGAAGGCGCCCGCCATCCGGCGCAGCCGCTCGGCGTCGGCATGCTTGCGCAGCTGCGTGAGCTCCTGGTGCTCCTCCTGCGTCGCATGAGCCATGACCGATTTGGCCAGGGCGTCCAGGTGCCGGTCGAAGTCCCGGTGATCGACCCCCAAGTCGTAGAGGTCGGCGAGCGCCCGCTTGGCGTCCGCCTCCTCCTGGAGTCGTTCGTTGACCACCGTGCCGCCCTTCGGAATCAGGTCGCGCGCCGCCGGATGCACGACCACTTCCTCGGCGTTCTCGTGCACGGCCAGCAGCCTGACCAGCTCGTGGAACAGCTGCTCCTTGCGCGCACCCTGGGCGGAGCTGACGCGCGCGAACAGATCCTTGATCTCGTTATGCTGGGCGAGCAGGATCTCCACGACGTCGCGCTGCGTCGCCTGCGTGCCGATGGCCTGGCTGACGTCGTTCGGTGAGGCGAACCGGTCACGGGGAAGGTCCTGCAGGGCCTGGACGACCTTCTCGTCGGCACCCTGCTGGCGAGCCTGCTCGACAAGGCTCTTCTTGCTCGTCGGATAGTCCACATCGCCGAGGTACCGCTGGACCTCGATCGGGTTGGCAGTCATGTTCTGCGGCTACCCACTGACGCATCGTCCAAGCCCGGGCCGCGACGCCGAGTCGGCAAACCCGGGCCACGGGGTAGCCGTCGCCGCCACGAAGGCACTGTGGTTTCCTGTCAATTCATCCGGCGTTTACCTAGCGCCCTTAAATTCCCCCACGCCGAACGTCGAAGGAGCCCCGAAATGTCCGCCCTGCTCTCCGCCATCGCGGTCGAGGTGGTCAGCGCCCTGCTGATCTCGCTCGTCGTCGCCGCGGTCCGTCGCCTGTTCAGCGG
>NZ_JBEPDB010000096.1:0-33537 GCF_040300025.1 Dactylosporangium sp. NPDC000555
GCTTCCGTAATCCCGTCAACCAGCGGCTACGAACCCGAACCGCCACCACCCGCAAAGCCCGCGGGCATCTCGACCCCCGCTAACTTCGTAGAGCCGTCATGCCCCGCACAGACACACCCGCATGATCATAGAAGTCCCGGTCCTCCGCGGCGACAACAGCGTCGCGGAGCGACTTCGGGATACGGTCGAGCGAGACATCGGTGCGGTTGACGATCCCGACACGAGCGAGCACCGATTTCCCGTCGGCGAAATACAGCGTCGATGCCTGCGGCTGCACGGGCAGCTCCGGAATTTTCGTCGTTACCACGTACCCGCACACCACGGCGACGATGGCCGTCACCAGCGCGGCAGCCGACATCATGGGCACCCGAACCCAGCGGTGGCGCCAGATCAAGCGAGCGCCGCGACAACCCCTGGCCCAGAACAGCGATGTTCGCGCTGCGCAACGGTGGAACCGATGCCATCGAGGTTCATCGGCCGGTGCATCTGGCGTCTCCGCAGCATTGAATCTCACCACTTCGAGAATCCTTCATTCGCCATCAATCGGTCATCCCGTAACGCCCACACGCGGACTCAACGTTTCTTGTCGCGTACCACTACCTGATACACGTCGTTGCACGTTCCGCGACCTTGGCGACCTGGAAACGCGTTTCAGAGCGGGCGAGGAAACAACGCCCCAGTTATTCCGGCGTGCGCACGTCGAGTTGAGGGTGGTGCCCGTTCAGCGATGCCAACACCAACCCGCGCCTCGAGTCGAACATGGCAGGCCACCGAAAGGTGAGGAACGCCTCGGCCACGGCAGTCTGCGCTTGGCTGCTGCGTCAGCGGCTAGTCGCTTCGAAATGCGGAAGATCCGACTCTGATACTCCGCCATCCGGTGACGAACGTGCAGCGCGTGCCAAATCCAGCTCCCAACACGAAGGCGGTGTCGGGCTGGGGCGCCCGACACCTATTACATGTCGGCAACCCGTCGAACATTACGTCCGATCAACACAATCACCATCACCTGTTAGAACACCCGCCTCCGCGGCACCCAGCCACTCCCGGGGCGGGCACCCTGTCCCGGCATAGGGTCGGGTGACCAGGACCGCGTCGCCGGGCTGTGCAGCGGCGTCCGGGCCGGCCTGGGGGCTCTATTGCATTGAGCGTTGGCAAGGTCGTGGCAGGTTTGAGCAGCGAAGTCACCGACCCGTCCTGGCGCTTGGCTGCCTCCGAAGTCGGCGTTCACCGGGTTCCGGTCGCCGCCCGAGGCGATCGTGGTCGCGTTCCGGTGGTATCCGCGCTACAACCTCTCCTACCGCGACGTCGAGGCTGATTGCCACTCCCGCACGGCGGCCGGTCGCCACGCCGGCGAGCGACCGAACATGCGATCGGCAGCCGGGGGCCTGGCCGCGCGACACGTAGGCCGCCCACGGCACGCCGCCGAGATCCGCGTCCTGACCGCCGAGCCGTAGCCCACCGTGCGCGACTGGCACCACCTGCGCACCGCCGAGCGGCGCGTCCTGCGCGAGGCCGCCGCGCTCGTCTGCGTCCGCCTTGCCGAGGCGCTGGCCGACGCCGCATGAAGAAGACCGAATGCCCCTCGAAACCGGAGGCTCTGATGAGTCTGGGCATCTCCTCCCTGATACTGCTCTGCCTGCTCGCCACCTTGTTCGTTGACCGCCATACCCGCGGCCGGATCGCCGTCACCGCCGTGTCCGCGTTCCTGCTCGGCATGGTCGCTGCCGCGTCGAACGGCGTGCTTGCCAAGCCGTCGCACGCTCTCGTGGACGGCGTCCGCTCGGGCATGACCACCGTCGGCAGCTCGCTCGGCGGTGGCAAGTGACCGAGTACCACCTAAGCCGCGTGCGATGGGAGTGCGCGGCGCCCCGGTCCTGGGCGTCGCCACCCCCTCGCCGCGAACATTCTGACCTGGGCGTAACGATGGGGTCCCTGCCCGCCAGCAGGGGTCACCATTCCCGCCACTCGTCGGTGATCTCGTGCCGGGTCATCCGATGCCGTCCGGCGAACGCATCTACGTCGATTCCGGCATCGTCGAGAACGTTCTCGATGTAGCTGCAGAGCAACTCTCGTTCGTCGGTTTCGTACGCGGCTTGGTCGTACCGAGCGTTGACGGCGTTCAGTGCCTTCACAGTTCGCTCGATGACCTCGAAGATCTCGGCGTCCTCGGCGGGCTCGTAGCGGTGGTTCACCAGACCGGCAACGTCCGTCTCGAAGCGGTCTAGCACCTCGTCGGTATCGCGGATCATGTCATCCGGCCACAGTTGAGCCGCCACGGCTTCGTCGGGATCGAGGGTTCCCGCTGCCAAGCCGGCGATGTCTTCTGTCACATTTGCCCGCCACGCGGCGGTTGGTCGCTCCACCATGGTCGGCAGACTAATGTTCGCCTTGCCCCGCCGGGTCGAACAGGTTGCCGATCGCGTAGCGGGCGCGTTTCTCGTCGACCGGGTCGCCGCATAGGCACTGCCTCCGGCGGGCAGGACTCCGGCCCTGCACCCGGGGATAGCCATGAGTGACTCGTATGGTGAGGTGTCCTCTTGCGGCCTTGAGTTGCGTGCGACGCGGGGTGGAGCCGCGCCCCTGGGGTGCCCCAAAACGATGGCGCCGATGGCGTGGCTGGCCGATCATGGCGGTGGCAACCGGGACATACGAGCGAAGCCCTGGACAGGGTTTCCGCTGGTCCAGGGCTTCGTTTGGCCTCACCGTCGCCATCATCAACCAATGGCTCCGAGCCTTATGAAACGCGGCCTAGCTAGAGACAAACCTGCACGGCTCGATCGTGACGTTGCCTGGGTTGAGCTGCGCCGATGCGCGGGCTGACCTCGTGTTCGAGCTGCCAAGGCGGTTTCAGGTTGGCGGTTCCGAACGGTGCTTCGTGCGCTGACGGCCGGCCGGTTGCCGGCGCTCGCACCATGCCTCCGTGTCGGCCAGGACGCATCAGATCCTGCGGGAGAGTTGTCGGAGTGTCCGCATGTCGGATCGGCGTACGTCTCATGACCGTCTTCGCCGATGCGGTTGGCTGGCCATGTCTGCGCGGTGACCTTGTGTCTGCCAGCAGCGCGCACCGATGAGGTTTTCGCGCAGCGCCCGTCTGTACGTATGAGATCGGCTTACGAGAGGCTGGCATGATGGGGAAACTGACCTTCGGCATGAATGTGACCCTGGACGGCTACATCGCCGCGCCCGGCGACGACCTCGGCTGGAGTGGCGGTGAGGGACCGGACTCGTCGCCGAGCGACGAGCTGTTCCAGTGGTGGTCCGACCGGGTGGGGGCGACGGGCCTGGCGCTGTACGGACGCAAGCTGTGGGAGGCGATGAGTTCCCACTGGCCGACCGCCGACCAGCAGCCCGGCGCCACACAGGCGGAAATCGAGTACGCCCGCCGCTGGCGCGACATGCCGAAGGTGGTGTTCTCCTCGACGACCAGCACGGTCGACTGGAACACCCGCCTGGTCACCGGCGACGCGGTCACCGAGATCACCCGGCTCAAGACAGAGGACGCCGGCCCGATGGACATCGGCGGTGCGACGCTCGCCGGGGCGGCCATGCGGGCCGGGCTGATCGACGAGTACGTGCTGGTCACCGTGCCGGTCCTGGTGGGCGGCGGCACGCCGTTCTTCACCGCGCTGGACAGCTGGGTGAACCTGAACCTCGTGGAGACGCGGACATTTCCCGGCGGCGTCGTGCTGACCCGATACGAGACGAGGCGATGAGCACGGGTCAGTTGCTCGGTTCGTGAGGCCGGGTCGAAATCCTTCCTGACGTTCTTCGGGCATCAAGATGCCCCGCCGGCAACGCCGGCGGGGCGGTGGTGTTCGCGTTGTCGCGTTGGTGTTCAGCTGGTCGGGGTGCTTATTCCGCGGTGACTTCGGTGACGCCGGCCCGTGGCGCTGGACTCGTCGACGACGGGGACTTGTCTGATCACAGTGTCGGGGGCAGGTCCAGCCATGGTTTGTCGGTGGCGTCGAATCCGGTGAGCTCGGCGATCTTCCCGTCGACGATGTGCAGGACCGCGATGGCAAATAGCCGATACTCCGGGTCGTCGGGGGTGCGGAGGTACAGTGCGGCGGCGGGCATGCGGTTGACGGTCGTGGCGATGCAGCGCCAGTCGTCGTGGCCAGGCTGGAAGAGCCCACCGGAGACCCAGCCGTCCACCGCGTCCTTGGCCGTGCTGACCGAGGTGCCCGCCTCGGGCAGCATCACGAAGCGCAGGTCGTCGCGCAGCAGGGACATCAGCCCGTCGAGGTCGTTGCGCTCATGGGCGTCGATGTACGATTTCACCACGCCGCGCTCGTCGTTCGACAGCTCGTGGGCGGCGGGGCTCCGCCAGTCGAGGCGGCGGTCGGGCAGCTGCTCGCGCATCGTCACGCGCGCCCGCTGCAGCGCGCTGGTCACCGATGCGACGGTCAACTCGAGAGCGTCGGCGGCCTTCGACGCCGGCCAGCCGACGACGTCGCGCAGGATGAACACCGCCCGCTGCCGCGGCGGCAGGTGCTGGACGGCGACGATGAACGCCAGCTCGATCGTCTCCCGCGCCACCACCGATTCCTGCGGGTCCTCGGGGAGCATCCGGTCGGGGTACGGCTGCAGGTACAGCACCTCGGAGCCGGAGTCCGACAGCCCGGACGGTACGGGTGTGCGGTCATTGCGCTTCTCCAGGAAGTCAAGGCAGACGTTCGTCGCGATCCGGTACAGCCAGGTCCGCAGCGCAGCGTGGCCCTTGAACGACTCCCGCTTGTTCCACGCTCGCAGGAACGTCTCCTGCGTCATGTCCTGGGCGTCCTCGTAGTTCGCAAGCATCCGGTAGCAGTGCACCTGCAGCTCACGCCGGTGGCGCTCCGTGATGAGCGCAAACCGCGCCGTATCGCCTGAGCGAACCACCGCGATGAACGAGGCCTCGTCAGCGCCCAGCGGTCTAACGTCGGTCATGGTCACCAATCCTTCCACCGGTGCGAGGGGCTACCAGAACCGACGACGTGACGGAAGAATTCTGATCGGTGAAGCCGCTGACACCCAGGCCGTTCATCAGGCGGATGGGTCGGGTCGATGTCCCTGGCCATGGCAAAGTCTCCGCTCGTGGCCAGTGAATGTCTCCACCTCGCAGGGGATGAGTTGATCTTTTGAGGGTCCTTCGGGGCCGCGAGACTTGCGGTGCCAACCAGCACGTCAGCAAGCCCCGAAGGACCCCTCTATTGAAGACTGCGAGGCAGGAGTTGGACATCATCAACGCCTACGAGGAGACCGGCAGCCTGCGGGCCGCGGCCGCCCTCTGCGGCACGACCCACAAGACGGTCAAGCGGGTGCTGGAGCGCCGCGCGGCCGGGCAGCGGCCGGGCCGCCAGCAACATCCCGTATGTGACGATCACGTACAACAGCCCGCCGCGAGTGACGAGCTGGGCAACGGTGCCGACGACGACGTGCGCCACCGGCGCGAGTCGGCCCTACATCTCCAGCCGCACGCCGGTGCTGCAGGCGGTGATGAGCGACGCCGACGGCGGCAACGTCATCAACCAGTTCGAGTGGTACCAGGCCGGTGGTGCGCTGATCGGCACCGCCAGCGTGACTGCCCCGTCCTCGACCCAGGCGTCGACCACCGTGCCGGCCGGCGCGTTCGCCGAGGGCGGCAGCTACGCCTGGCGGGTCCGGGCCGTGGACACCGCCGAGGTGTACTCCTACGACGAGTTCGGCATCCCGCAGGACCCGTCATCGGACCGCCGCTACGGCTGGCTCGGCGGCAAACAACGCTCCGGCGAGGCCCTCGGCGACATCATCCTCATGGGCGTCCGGCTCTACTCACCGTCACTCGGCCGGTTCCTGCAAGTCGACCCAGTACCCGGCGGCAACTCCAACGCCTACGACTACTGCTCCGCCGACCCCATCAACTGCACCGACCTCGACGGCAAATGGGGCTGGGGCAGCATCAAGAAAGGCCCTGAACACCGTCGCCGTCGTCGCCTCCTACGCCTCCATGATCCCAGGCCCCATCGGCACCATCGCCGGCGTCGTCTCCGCAGTCGCCCACGTCGCCACCGGCAACTGGAAAGAAGCCGCCTGGGCTGTCGGTGGAGCGCTTGCCGCGACCGTCGGTCTTGGCGTGGTGGCCAAAGCCGCCCATACCGTCTACCAGGCGAACAAGATCGTCAAGGCCGCTCGCCGCATTCAAAGCCGGCACCTCTGCAATTGGTAGCATGAAGGCATCCCGCGCTCAATTGCGACTGGCGGGAATGATGTTGGTCGGTCGGGCGCCACTAAAGACACAGCCAAGAATGGAGCCCCGTGGCGTTGGAAGGGCGACTCTCACTGGCGTGGACCTGCCAAGAAGGGCAAGGGATGATCGTCAAACCTTGATTTAACAGAAAGGAAGCCATTGGTACAAAAAGTACCACATCGAACACGTTGCTCCAAAGAAATGGCGTCCATGGAAGTAACTCACGCCACCTGGCCCGGTGATGGAAAGCTAGGTCGATGTCGAGCGGGAGAATACCGGGGGTGGTTCGCTCTATTCACAGCGGAGATAGAAGACTTCTGGATCGTGTATCTCGCATCCGTGACCCCTGGACGTGAAACGCAATATGACGACTTCTCAACGCGCGGCGACGCACAAATGCAGCGGCTGATTGAGGAGTTTGATGTCGAATGGTTTGCGCCTAGCGATGAGGTGGTGTTGGAGGAAGAGGTATTCGGCCTGCGTAGTCATTGGCGGGCCGAAGGGCACTTGAAATAGGCTCCATCGGAAGGATGCGTAGAATCGCCGGCAGATGTTGACATTGCGCGGCCATGACCCACTGCCCTAAAGACGGCGCGTTTCATTGATCTTTGGGTAGATTTGACGTCACGATGGTGATGATGTAGTCGACGTCGCGTGTTCGTCGGTTTGTCGTTGGGTTTCGTGCGTGGGCTGCTGCGTTGCCGGGGTGCGATTGCGTGGTTGCGCGGCGATCGCGGTGACGAGGTTGCTGATCGAGTTGCCGGGTCGGTGTCCACATTGGACGAATTCGGGGTTGGAGGTGGCGCTGGTGCGGGTCAGGGCGAGGACGGCGGCGAAAGAGATGTCCCGCCCCGGGTTTGATGGAGACACCGAACAGCGAACTCACGACCGACCTGGCCTTGTCCGACCACCGGCCGCCCGCCTGGTTCGCGCTGGCACGCTGAGCCGGGCCGCCGACGGTCCGGGCCGCCGGTCTGGGTGCGGTGGCGTCACGGCTTCGGGCTGTCGCTCAGGGCTTGGATCAGGCTCGTCATCGCCGGTTCGGCCAAGGCGCCCTCCCGCACGGCCGCGTGGATGGGCCGGATCGGCTCTGGGCGGCGGACCCGGCGCACCACGACGCCCGGGTGGCGGCCGCCCAGCCCCGTGCGGGGAATGAGGCTCACGCCCAGACCGGCGGCGACGAAGCCCTGCGCGGTGGTGTAGTCGTCGCTCTCGACGACGAAGTTGGGGCTGAACCCCGCAGCGGCGCAGGCGTCGAGCAGGATCTGCAGGCACGGGCCGGCCGGCCACTCGCTGCCGATCCAGGCCTCGTCGGCGAGGTCGGCCAGGTCCAGCACGCGCTTGCCGGCGAGCCGGTGTCCGCGTGGCAGCACGGCCTGGTACGGGTCGTCGAGCAGGTGCACCAGCCGGATGCCGTCGTTGGTCCGCTGCCGGGGCCGGACCACGATCGCGAGGTCGGCGCGGCCCTGTTCGACGTCGGCCAGGGAGCCGTCGCCCTCGACGAGGCGCAGGTGGACCTGGACGCCGGGGTGCTCGTGCCGGAGCCTGGCCAGGGCCGGCGGGACCAGCGCGGCACCCGCCGTGGCGAACGACCGGATGACGAGCCGCCCGGTCCGCCCGGCGCGCAGGTCGGCCAGGGCGGTCTCGGCCTCGGCCACCTGCCGGCTGATGAGGGCCGCGTGCTCGACCAGCAGGCGGCCCGCCGCGGTGGGCTGCACGCCACGACCGGCCCGTTGCAGCAGCGCCACCCCGGCCTGTTTCTCCAGCGCGGCGATCTGCTGGCTCACCGCCGAGGGGGTGTAGCCGAGGTTGGTCGCTGCGGCCGTCATCGACCCGCTGGCCACCACGGCATGCAGTACCTGCAGACGCCGAACATCAAGCATGCAGCTCAGCTTAACGGTGCGTGCAGAACTTTTCACTTGTGCTGTCATGTCGCCTCGGGGCATGGTCGGCATGCTGGTGGTTCCTGGTGGAGGGGGTGCGGCGGTGGTCGGCGCGACGCGAGGCGTCTGGGTCCGCATGGGCATCCTTGCGCTGCTGTGGGGATCAGGCTTCCTCTGGATCAAGATCGCCCTGACCGGCCTCGCCCCGGTGCAGATCACGTTCGTCCGCTGCGTGCTCGGCTCCGCGGTCCTGCTGGTCCTGGCGCGCACCGCCGGTCAGCGGTTGCCCCGCGGCGCGGCCACCTGGGGGCGCCTGATCGTCGCCGCGCTCTTCTGCAACGCCCTGCCGTTCGCGCTGTTCGCGATTGGTGAGCAGACCGCGGCCTCCGGCCTGGCCGGCGTGCTGAACGCGACGACCGCCCTGTGGTCGCTGGTGGTGGGCATCGCCATCGGCACCGACCGCACGTTCGAACCGGTGCGGCTGGGCGGCCTGGCGCTCGGCTTCGCGGGAGTGGTGCTCATCTTCGCGCCGTGGCACGAGCACCGGCTGCCCGGCTGGGGCGCCTTCGCACTGCTCGGCGCGGCGGCGAGCTATGCGGTCGCCTTCGCCTACATGGGCCGCAAGCTCGTGGGGCGCGGCACCGAGCCACTCGCCCTCTCCGCAGCCCAGCTCCTGGCCGCGACCGGGCTCAGCGCGCTGGCGCTGCCGTTCGGCGGGTTCACGGCCGCCCGGGTCGACGCCGTGGCGATCGGTGCGGTCGTCGTCCTCGGCATCGTCTGCACGGGCATCACCTTTTTCCTGCACTACCGCCTCATCGCCGACGTCGGCGCCACGAGCGCGTCGACGGTCGGTTACCTGCTGCCGGTGGTGTCGGTGGCGCTGGGCGCGGTGGTGCTCGGCGAAGCCCTGGGACTGCGCGTCATCGCCGGCATGGTAGTCGTCCTGGTCGGCGTGGCATTGACCCAGTGGCGGCGGGCCTCGGGCAACCCGGCGGCGGCCCCGGCGGACAAAGCCGTACCCGCGGCGACCACGCGGCCGTAGGACGGCGTCCGGCAGTGGTGGAACGGCCTCGAACCGTTCACCCACCGCTCCGACGTCATCGCCCGATACCTGATCGACCAGGGTTACCTCGAACGCGACGGCGAGACCCTGTTTTATCGGGCCCGAAGCCGAACTGCGCTTCGGACGCCGCCACTTCATGGGCATGACCGCCGTCTTCACCACCGCCCCCGAGTTCACCGTGCTGGCCGGCCGCACGGAACTCGGCCGGGTCGATCCCGCGGTCCTGGGCGAAGAAGTCCAGGGACCACGGCGACTGCTGCTCGGCGGCGGAAGCTGACACGTCACGGACGACACTGGCGCCATGACCGAGGCGCACATCAGGGCGGGCCGTGGGTCCCGGCAGGCTGAATGGTCCAGGCCAGAGAGCCCTGGAGGCTATCATGTTTGATCTGCTCGCCCGAGAGGAAGCTGTCATCGGTGGCAACTTCGTCGGTGGAACCGCCTTTCATCATCAGGCCAAACGGACAGGTTGCCATCTTCGTGGCGGATGACTCCTTCAAGTACGACTCAGACGCCCTGCTCGTGGTCTTCGAGGCCGGCGACCGCGTACCAACTGCGGCAGACGCGACGCTCCCGGTCGATTTGGCGGCCAGAGAGGCGTCACGGCTCAGAGGGCGTTCGATTTGTTCTTGATCTACTAGTATGTGCCTCGCCAGGTAGGGGTGGATTCGCCCGTAATGCGGCGGCTGACGTTGTCGATCATCGCTATGTGGATCATGGCTTCGGAGCTGGCTGAGAGGGTCTCGTAGTCGCGGACGAGTCGGCGGTGCAGCATCAGCCAGCCGAGGGTCCTCTCCACGACCCAGCGTCGTTTGACCACGTGGAAACCTCTGGTCTCGGTGTTGCGCGGGACGGCATTCACGCCTGCAATGTTCGCCTCAACACGCGGTAAGCCGGATGACAAGCTGATCCGGCGGGCGCTGTGCCGGTGGGCGTTCAACACCGCGAAGCGCAGCGACCAGGAGTGTCCGGACGACGTGAAGGCGGCGCTAGCGTGGGTGAAGCGCAACACCCGCTCGGTGTCGGCGCTTCGCCAACCCTGAGTTCCTGCGACCCCTGCTCGACGGTCTTACGGTGCGACTGGACGGCGCTCCGGCGGCATCCAGCGTCATAAGTCGTCGCCGGAAGATCCTGAACACCGCTGTTGAGTACGCAATTGAACTAAAGCTACTTGAGGCGAACCCGATTCCGGCGCTGAAATGGAAGAAGCCCAAGCCGGTGCAGGTGGTCGATCCGCGCTGCGTACCCAATCCGGTACAGGTGCGCTCGCTATTTGAAGGTGTGCGGGAACAGGGTCGAGTGGGGCGCCGCCTGGTCGCGTTCTACGGATGCCTGTACTACGCCGGAATGCGGCCGGAAGAGGCTGCATTCCTGAACAAGCGGCACCTTGCGATTCCAAAGGAGGGATGGGGAGAATTCCACCTCGACGGCGCCGACCCCTACGCCGGGAAGGACTGGACGGACACGGGACGGGACCGGGACAGGAGGCAACTGAAGCAACGCGAGCGCGGGGAATCGCGAACCGCGCCATGCCCGCCCGAACTGACCGCGCTCATCCATGCCCACCTGGACGAGTTCGGCACGACGCCAGACGGACGGCTGTTCGTCGGCGATCGCAACCGCGACGAGCTGCCGAAGCTCACCGTCGTACGGGTGTGGGACCGAGCGCGCAAAGCAGTGTTCACGGAGGACGTCGAGGCCTCGCCGCTGGCGCACCGCCCGTACGACCTCCGCCACGCGGCCGTGTCGACGTGGCTCAACGGTGGCGTTCCGCCAACGGACGTGGCGGAGTGGGCGGGGGCAGTCGGTAGAGATCCTGTTCAGGATCTATGCCAAGTGCCTTGACCGTGGCGTGCAGCGCAACCGGCAACGCGTTCAGCAGGCCCTCGGCCACGGGTAGGCACGTCCCCAGTGCGCCCCGAAACGGTGGCGCGCCGGTGGCGTGGCTGGCCGATCAAGGCCGGATGGCACCGGTGACAGCCGGACATACGAGCGAAGCCCTGGGCCGCGTTTCCGCTGGTCCAGGGCTTCGTTTTGGCTGGTGAGAGGTCATCTCTCGGTGGTGCCCCCGGCAGGATTCGAACCTGCGCTCCCGCCTCCGGAGAGCAGGTTCGATCGCTGGTATAACCGTAGCCCTGAGCTGCTTGAATCCCCCTTGAGGTCGGTCGGAGCTCAATGAGTTGGGCACGTATTGGGAACGGGGCAGGCCGAGTGCAGCGGAACCATCGGTGTCGGTCGGTACGCTGTTGATCGTCAGTCGGAGGGGAATCGCAACGGCGACTAAGGACTGTTTTGTTCTATAGCGAGGGAGGTGCCTGCGTTGCGGGAACCCGAGTCCCGTCTGTTGGGGACTCGCGTGTGACCCCGTATGC
Source organism: Dactylosporangium sp. NPDC000555 (assembly GCF_040300025.1). Classification (NCBI taxonomy): domain Bacteria; kingdom Bacillati; phylum Actinomycetota; class Actinomycetes; order Micromonosporales; family Micromonosporaceae; genus Dactylosporangium; species Dactylosporangium sp. NPDC000555. Next base: position 11,527 of record NZ_JBEPDB010000096.1, read on the forward strand.
GAGACCTCTTTGGGTTACTTGGATACGAAAGACGTTCCTGTGCAGGACTACGAGTAATCAGCATTGATCAGCGAGAGGGCGGCGGAGCGGGCGTGGCTGCGCTGGCAGAGGTTCCCCAGTCAAGAGCGACCAGATGATATGGTTTCCTGCGAGAAAGGGCGGGGCTTCCAGATCTCGAATTCGGGAGAGTGCTGAGCAAGGTATGGGTGCCATCTTAGGAAGCGTTCTGCCTGGACTCCGCGAACTGCGGGCGCCGTTGGCGGCCGGATACATTTGGCTGTGTGTGGGCTGGCTGGTATTTAGACATTGGGTGTCCTCGCCTGAGGTCGCCACAGGGCTCGTTCATGACGTGTACACACTTGCTTCGTGGCTTGGCAAGGCTGGAATCTTTGTAGTTGCAGGGTTCGTGGCCTATTTGATAGGAATTATTTCGACTGCGGTAACAAATTTCGCTGTTTTGCAAGCCTCACGGTTGTCCCTACGGAGGGTGGGTGGCGACGACACATCGTTGTACAGGCTGGGCCTAAGTCCGCAGGGTGTCGACTCGATCCGGGCGATGGTTTCATGGATTATCATGAGACAACTTGAGGAACCGGGCCGTCACGCGGAAGTTCTGAACACTCATCCAGAAGCGCGGGCGGTTGTCCTCTCGGTGGCCTCGAAGTTGCCGGTTAATGACAAGCGTAAGATTATCGAGAACCACTTTCTTCTAAAGAAATACTTCGATTCGATTGCCGACGACTTCCGCGCAATTCCGGTTCGACTAATGCTAGGTAGCGCCGACGCGTACTCGGCCTACGACCGCATGCGTGCGGAGGCTGAGTTTCGCGGAGCTGTCGCGTTGCCGTTCTTGGCGCTGGCTTTTGCGCTTCGATACAACAAAGTGTCGGCCGCCATTTGGTGCGCGGTAGTTGCGGCTGCGACCGTGCTCTTCTATCAAGCTCGTCGAAGGCAAGTTGAGGCTAACGACCAAGTTGCGGAGATTTTAAGAGCGAAGAATGGTGAGTTCTCCGCTGTGGTAACGTTCATTTCCAACGGTGACTTTGAATTCAGCAACCCGGCATTGCGGGACGACGAAGTAAAGACCATCGTGGAGCTTGCGCAAAGATCGGCTGAGTCTCAGCCTGTCGCGGCCATTAGATGGTCAGAGATCTGGGCGGCTACGGGTTCGACTGCTGGCCATAGAATGCTATGCGCGCTGACTAGACGACATGAACGTGGGATGCTTCAGTCGCGACTGGGTGAGGCTGCCAGGCATTCTGGAATCCTGGCTGCTGAATTCGTAATTGAGATTTTTGAAGACATTTTCGAAGACGAGTTCGATAGTGCTTTTCCGCCGATGGTTCGCGGGCTACTGTGGGGAACGTTGGACGGCGAGTGGCGGAGCCTTTTCATATCAACGCTTGAACGGCTTTTTCAGCCCCAACTCCAGTCGGCTGAGGATTACCCCGAGGCGTTGAATTCTTTGCATTCCGAGATAGATAGAGCCGTCGCAGGCCCAACCGAAATGGAGCGTTTCGTTAAGGCCTGCCGTCCGGACGTGCAACTCGCTCGCGAGGCCTTCGATCACTTTGCAACTGAGGCGAAGGCGAAGTTTAGTGAGCTTGAGCGGCTTGCCGATGCGTGATACTCCGTATTGAATGGCGATGGTCCCGCCGGCCAGCCCAACCAGCACAATTCCGAGCGGTAAGAACTTCTAAAACGTTTCTTTGCCCACCCGCTGCAAGGGCACCCTCGGCCATGCGGCAAGCTATGTCTTTGAGAGCACCATTCGAAGTGGAGAGAAGCATGGCGTCGTTGGAGCGGACCCTTGTACTGCTGAAGCCGGACGCGGTTGCCCGTGGGCTGGCTGGCCGGATCATCCAGCGGTTTGAGGACGCTGGGCTGAAGATCGCTGGCACGAAGATGGTCCAGATGGACGCCGAGCTGGCGAAGAAGCACTACTTCGACCTGGAGGAGCGGTTCGGCAAGTCGGTCTTCGACGTCACCGCGAACTTCATGCAGACCGGGCCGGTCATCGCGCTGGTCCTGGAGGGCGTTGAGGCCGTCGCGACCGTGCGCCGGCTCGTCGGCGTGACGTTCCCGAACCAGGCGAACCCTGGCACGATCCGTGGCGACTTCGCGCACACGTCCAAGGCGTACACCGAAGCCAAGCACATCGTCGCAGCCAACCTCATCCACGCCTCCGGCAACCCCGAGGAGGCGAAGTATGAGGTCGAGCTGTGGTTCGGTGAGGCGGAGCTGTTCGACTACCAGACCGTGGCCGAGAGGTTTCTGTTCTGATGTTCGACGAGGCGCCAGTGGTGACGATCGGGGAGTTGCGTAAGCAGTACGACGAGGAGCGGTTCTACCAGGACGATCGGGCCGCCGCGGAGTACGCCTACGCCCTAGCGGTACGGCTGCGGGAGCTTGGGGAGACGGACGAGGCGCGCAAGTACGCGCGGGAGTGCCTCCAGCTCGCCGAGGCGCTGCCCTCGAACACGCTCGACGACGTTGCCTCGGAGCGGCAGGACGTTGGCGGGGTGCCGCTGCCGGACCACTTCCATCATGGTGTGGTCCGGTCGCGTCTGCGGGAGCTGCTCGACGCTGCCTGACGCTCAGCTGAGCGTGGCGTCGAGGTACTCCTGAACTGGCCCGAAGAACGGGTACGGGACGTATTCGGTGAGGGTGGCGCGGTCGCACCACGCCACCTCTGCCAACTCCTCTGGGTCGCCGACCTCCGCGGTGCCGCTAACACGGTCGCAGGCGATGTACGCCATGGTGCGGCCGGTGTTCGGGTGCACGCGGCTGCCGAGCGAGCGCGTCGCGCGGACCGTCAGGCCGGTCTCTTCGTTGGCCTCGCGTTCGGCGGCTTCGTCGTCGGTTTCGCCGGCCTCGACCTCGCCGGCGGGGAATTGCCAGGAGAGTTGGCCTTCGCTGACGCGGCGGCGGACGAGCAACAGTCGGCCGTCTTCGACGATGACGGCGGCGGCGATGGTGGGGCGGGTCGGCTCGGTCATGGTTCCTCGCTGAGTGCTTGCAGTGCGGGTGGGTAGATGCGTTCGGGCGGGATGAAGTCGTTGACCCGTTGTCGCGGGATCCAGATGGCGTCGACGTTCTCGTCGGTGTCGCGGTTCTCGACCTGGCCGGCGAGGTAGGCGCAGAGGAAGTACTCGGCGAAGACACCGGTCACCGGGTGGACGCGGCTGCCGAGCTCGCGCACGACCGTGCAGTGAATGCCGGTCTCGGCGAGGGTTTCGCGGACGGCGACGGTGCGCGCGTTGGCGCCTGGCTTGACGATGCCGGCAGGGAACTGCCACGTGATGCCATCGGGCTCGTCTTCGCGTCGGCAGACGAGCAGGACGTCGGTTTCGTTGGTGACGACGGCGATGGCAACCGTGAGCGTGACGCCAGCGGGTGCCGCGTCGGCCTCGGCCCGGTCGTCGGCGCGAAGCTGTCGGGCGAAGCGCACCTTCACGGACTCGGGCGCCTGCTCGTAGACGGTGTCCAGCGCGCGTTGGAGTTCCGGCCGGATGCGTACGTCGGGCCGCTCGTGCCAGGACGCGACGGTGCGTTTCGCGATGCCGAGTCGGTCGGCGAGTTCGTCTTGCGACAGGCGCATTGCTGTTTGGAGTGCGCAGGCGTGCAGGCTGCGCCATTCGTCGATGACCGTTTCCCGTGCGGGCTGGATCATGAGGTGGTCTCGGAGTCAGGGGCGGCGGGGGTGGTCATCGCTGCGTCAGTCGGCGACCGTCAGTGTGGTGCCGGCGGGGTACGTCTCGACCTCGCCGTCTGCTCGCGTCACCGTGAGGCCGGCACTGGAGGTGACGCTGTCGCCGGGGCTGAGTTCGACTCGCGGCGGGGTGTCGACGACGAACGTTCCGTGGCCCTGGCGGATGTCGATGAGGCCCTCTTGGCGTAGGACTGCCATCGCGCGGCGGACTGTTTCGCGGGCCAGGCCGAACTCGTCGTGGAGATCCTTTTCGGAGGGCATGCGCTGCCCGGGTGGTAGCGCTCCGTTACGGATGCGATCACGCAGTACGGCGGCGAGCTGCCGGTATGCAGCCCCTTCGCGATCTGGCGTGATCATGCGATCACCGTACGTACCGACGTATAGATGTCAGGTGGTGTATGCGTCTAGACGTCTGTACCTTTGTGTGTGCAGGTCAAACGAAGGGAGAGGGTGATGGTGGCAGATCAGGCACTCCCGGTGGTCACCGACTGTCCGGCCTGGTGCGGCGTCAATCACCGGACCGGCGCGGCGTTCCACGCGCACTGCGCGGGCGAGGTGCGCTGGACGGAGTGCAGTGTCGTGCTCGTGGTGACGCAGCGCGGCGATGTGGAAGGGGTGGAGGTTGCGTACCATGCGGCGGGCAAGCCGCCGTCGATCGCGTTCCTCGGTGCGTCCGATACGCGGCGGCTGCGCGACAGCCTCGACGACGCGCTACGCGCTCTGGACGCCGCTTAACCGTACGACAAAGAGCCCCCGACGCCGGTGCGCGGGGGCTCTTTTCGTTGTGCAGAAAGCCAACTGCACCATCGCTGCATCGCTCCTGCATCAACGATGGTGTCTTGCTTCATCGGCGGCGCGCCGGATTCCCGGTTGACTGGTCTTCATCGGAAGACGGGTCACTGGGAGGAGGTGAGGCATCGATGGAACCGCGTCGAGGTCGGGAGGCTTGCCACTCCCGCACGACGGCCGGCCGCCACGCCGGCGAGCGGCCGAACATGCGATCGGCGGCGGGCGCCTGGCCGCGCGACACGTAGGCCGCCCACGTCACGCGGCTGATCGGCGCACCCACTGAACGCAGGTACGCCAGGACGTCATCGGTCGTCCACCAGTCCGCGGGCAACTCCTCGCTCATTGCTGGCCAACACTACAGCGCTTAGTTGGCCAAGTCTGACCCCAGTACTTGCCTGATTACAACGTCAGGTTGTACTTTGCTCACGCCCGAATACAACGTCGAGTTGTAAAGGAAGGCCATGAACTTCGTCCCCTCGGGCGGTCCCTCGCCCGCCGAACTTGCCGCAATCCAGCGGGAGTGGCCGCTCATCGAGGCGGAGATGTCCCTCGTCGCCGCCGAGATCCGCGTCCTGACCGCCGAGCCGCAGCCCACCGTCCGCGACTGGCATCGGCTGCGGACCGCCGAGCGCGACGTCCTGCGCGAGGCCGCCGCGCTCGTCTACCGCCGTATCTCCGAATCCCTCGACCCTGCCGCATGAAAGGGGGCCAGACATGAGCCTCGGCATCTTCTCGCTGATCCTGCTCGGCCTACTCGCCACCCTGTTCGTCGACCGCCGCACCCGCGGCCGGATCGCCGTCACCGCCGTGTCCGCGTTCGTGCTCGGCATGGTCGTCGCCGCGTCGAACGGCGTACTCGCCAAGCCGTCACACGCCCTCGTGGACGGCGTCCGCTCGGGCATGACCGCCGTAGGCAGTTCGCTCGGCGGTGGCAAGTGACCGAGCACCACCTGATCCGCGTGCGATGGGGCGTGCGCGGCGCCCTGGTCCTGGGCGTCGCCACCTCCGTCGCCGCGAACATCCTGCACGCCGACCCCAACCCCATCTCGCAGGCCATCTCCGCGTGGCCGCCGCTCGCGCTGCTGCTCACCGTCGAGCTGATCTCGCGGGTACCGGTGCACCGCCGTTCCCTCGCCGCGGTGCGCCTGACCGCGACGGCGTGTATCGCCGGGATCGCCGCGTGGGTCTCGTACACGCACATGGCGGGCGTCGCCGCCCGCTACGGGGAGCAGGGACTTGCGCCGTACCTCATCCCGCTGTCCGTCGATGGCGTCGTCGTGGTCGCGTCGGTCTGCCTCGTCGAGCTGGCCGGCCGGATGCGCGCCACGCCAACGGAACCGGCACCCGAACCGTCCACCGTGGACACCGTCCCGGACACGCAACCGGATATCGCGCCGGACACGCAGCCGGACACCGAGCGGACACCGCAGAAGCCCGCACCGGCCCGGAAGAAGGACACCGCGTCCGCCATCGCCCGTCTCCGGGCAAGGCATCCGGACATGTCCGCCGCGGACATCGCCCGCCGCGTCGGCGTCACCGACCGGACCGTACGCCGTCACCTCAACGCCCTGACCGCCAAAACCGCCTGAAGGAGCCGCACCCGATGACGTCGCTGCACCAGCGCCTGACCAGCGCCCTCAACACGCTCGGCAGGTCCGCCGACGCGGTCGCCGACACACTGCTCATCGGCGGCTGGACCGGCCTGCGCGAAGACGGCCTCAACTGCCCGATCTCGAACTACGTCACGGCCGTCATGCCGGACGTCGAGGTCGCCGCCGTCGCCTTCAACCGCATCACGGTCGTCTCCACCAACGGCGAGACCGTCGAGACGCCGCTGCCGACCGGCGCCGCGCGGTTCGTCACCGCGTTCGACACCGGCTCCTACGACGACCTCGCGGTCACCCTCACCCGAACTGACGGCGAGGTCATCGACGACCTCGAACGGTAGCTCCGCCCGGGGCGCGGCCATCCGGCCTCGCAAACCTCCGGCCGCGCCCCGGCCTCCCCTTCAGCCATCACAGACCTCCGTGGAGGAACACCCATCATGACAAACCCCGAAGGCTTCGACTGGGACCGGCACGAGGCCGAAATCCTCGACCTCGACGCCGCCCGGGCCGCCAAGCAACCGGCTTTGGTCGACCCGCCCGACGCCCTCGCCCCGGCTCGCTGGAGCGTGGCCGCCCTGCGGACCGCGAAGCGCCGCCCGATTGTGCCCGCCTGGGCGCGGTCGCGGACCGAACTGATGACGCAGGCGCAGTGGGTCGTCAGCTTCTACACGCACACGGGGCTGTACCACCTGACGCGCTTCCCGAAGTACACGATGAAGCTGTTCTTCCGCGCCCCTCGTGGCGCCGTCCGCTTCGTGTCCGGCGCGGCCCGGTGGGTCACCGACGCCGAGGGCGCCCCGGTTCGCGCGGCGGCGGTGCGGCGGGAGAACGCCGAGGAGTACCTCAGGCTCTCCCGTCAACGCGACGGCCGCGTCCGGCTGCGCACCCTCATCCTGCTGGCCGTGAGCACGCTCGGCCTCGGCGGCGTGATGTTCCTGCTCATCATGACGCCGAAGGTGTACTGGTACACCGCGCTCACCGCCGTGGTCGCGCTCCTCGGCGCGATCGGCGCGCCGGCCGATCGGCCGCTGCTGGACACCGCGGTGTCGGTGACCCGCGCGCCGCGCCTGACCTCCGATGTGGTCCTGGCCGCGCTCGGCGCCATCAGCGTCGCCGGCATCAACCAGGCCATCGCCAAGAAGGGCGCCAAGGACGCCATCCGCTTCGCCGAACCGATCAGCCGCGACGGCCCCGGCTGGCGCGCCGTCGTCGACCTCCCGCCCGGCACGACCGTCGACCAGGTCGCCGACCGGCGCAAGGAACTCGCCTCCGCGCTCGGCCGGCCGCTGGGCTGCGTCTGGCCGGAAGGCAACCTCGACGTACACCCGGGCCGGCTGGTGCTGTGGGTAGGCGACGAGGACCTCTCCAAGTCGCGCCAGCCGGCCTGGCCGCTGCTGAAGTCGGGCACGGTCGACCTGTTCAAGCCCATCCCGTTCGGTACCGACCAGCGAGGCCGGCCGGTCGCCATCACCCTCGTGTTCGCCTCAATGGTCATCGGCTCCATCCCGCGCGTGGGCAAGACCTTCGCCGCGCGGCTGCTGCTGCTCGCCGCCGCACTCGACCCGCTCGCCGAGCTGCACGCGTACGACCTCAAGGGCATGGGCGACTTCGCCCCGCTGCAACCGGTCTGCCACCGCTACCGGGCCGGTGATGATGACGAGGACATTGCCTACGCTCTGGCCGACATGCGGGAGTTGGCCAAGGAGCTGACCCGCCGCACGAAGGTTGTGCGGGAGTTGCCGCGCGAACTGGCCCCGGAGTCGAAGATCACCCCGGAGTTGGCCGCCCGTAAGGCGTACCGGCTGCACCCGCTCTTCCTCGTGGTTGACGAGTGCCAACGGTGGTTCGAACACCCGGAGCACGGCGAGGAACTGTGCGGCATCGCCGAAGACCTCGTACGGCGCGGCCCGGCCGCCGGGATCATTGCCGTCTTCGCCACCCAGCGCCCCGACTCGAAGTCACTGCCGACCGGCATCTCGGGCAACGCCGTCCTGCGCTTCTGCCTCAAGGTGATGGGCCAGATGGAGAACGACATGGTGCTCGGCACCAGCGCCTACCGCAACGGCATCCGCGCCACCATGTTCAGCCGCCGCGACCTCGGCATCGGCTACCTCGCCGGCGAAAGCGACGAACCGCAGATCACCCGCACCTACTACGTGGACGCCCCAGCCGCCGAGGCGGTCGTGACCCGCGCCCGAGCGCTACGCGAGAAGGCCGGCACGCTGACGGGCCACGCGCTCGGCGACCAGTTCGCACCCAAGGCCGTCGCGTCGGTGTCGTTGCTCGACGACATCGCCGCCGTGGTACCGCTCGGCGAGACGAAGGTCTGGTGCGAGACCGTCGCTTTGAGGTTGGCCGAGCTGCGCCCCGACGTGTATGGCGGGTGGGACGGCGAGCGGGTCACAGTCGCGCTGAAGCCGTTCCGGGTCAAGGTCTCGCAGACGTGGGGCACCGACCCGACCACCGGCAAGGGCGCCAACCGGCGCGGCTTCGAACGCGTGGCCCTGATTGCGGCGCTGACCGAACGTAACCGGCGGCGCGACGCCGCCTGACCGCGAACGGTGCTAGGTCTAGCAGCCGCGCGCCGCTAGACCTAGCACCCCTGCTAGCACCCAATCAGCGCTGCTGCCTGCGCTCTAGCGCTCTAGCAGCCATAGCCTTTCGCGCCCTGAAACCGCCCCAGGAGGGCCTCGTGAACCCCCTCGACCTGCTAGCCGTCCTGCTCTGCCTCGGCCTGCCGCTCGTCACGGCCGGTTACCTCGCACTCTGCCGGATCGCGCCCTTTCGCCGCTGCCGCGCCTGCGGCGGAACCCGCCTCGCGCGGCGCCAGTTCGGCCGCGTCAGCCGCCCATGCAACCGCTGCGACGCCACCGGCCTGCGCCTGCGCTACGGCACCCACCTCATCAACGAACTGCGCCGCATCCATCGCGACGGCACCCGCTGAAAGGAGGACCACACCCGTGCACCGCACACCGCCGCACGACAACGCCGCCGAACAGGCCGTCATCGGCGCGGCCCTGCTCGCCCCGGCGCTTCTGGTGGACCTGACCGGCATCGTGGCGACGGACGACTTCTACCGCCCCGCCCACGCTTTGTTGTGGCGCGTGCTGGTCGAGCTGCACGCCGCCGGCGAGCCCGGCGACCCGGTCTCGGTCGCCGCACACCTCGCCGTAACCGGCGCCCTGGCACGGGTCGGGGGAGCGGCATACCTGCACACGCTCGTGGCCTCGGTGCCCACCCTCGACAACGCCGCCCACTACGCGCGGATCGTCGCCGAGCAAGCGCGCCGCCGCGCGATCGTCGACCTCGGCTCACGGCTGACCCGCCTCGGCGACGGCGATGCCGAGGACGTGCTGGCCGCCGGCCGTGCCCTCCTCGCCGACGTCGCCGCGCCGGCCTGGCCGCCACCGATCCCGCTCACCGCGCGGCACGGCGCGCCGCCGTACCCGGTCGACGCGCTCCCGGCCTGGCTCGCTGACATGGTCTCGGCCGTCGCCGAGTTCACCCAGACACCCGCCGATCTCGCCGGCTGCCTTGCCCTCGCCGCCCTATCCACCGCAGCCGGTGGCCGGGCGTGCGTCGAGATTCGGCCCGGCTGGCGCGAACCGTGCAACCTCTTCACGGTCGTCGTCCTGCCGCCCGGCTCCCGCAAGTCGGCCGTGTTCGCCACTATGACCAGCCCGCTGCTCGCCGCGGAACGCGCGCTGATCGAACGCACGAAACCAGCGATCGTCGAAGCCGAACTCGCACGACGGTTAGCGAGCAAGGCCGCCGAGCGCGCTGCGAACGCCGCAGCCAACGCCGCCGACACCGCCCGGGACCGGTTCCTCACCGACGCGGCGAGCGCGACCATGAACGCCGACGCCATCGCCGTACCCGTCCTGCCACGCCTGATCGCCGACGACGTCACCAGCGAACAAGCCGCCTCCCTGCTCGCCGAGCAGGGCGGCCGGCTCGCCGTCCTATCGGCCGAAGGTGGCATCTTCGCCACCCTCGCCGGCCGCTACAGCGGCGCCCCCAACCTGGAAGTCTTCCTCAAGGGCCACGCCGGTGACATGCTCCGCGTCGACCGCCGCTCCCGCCCGGCCGAACACGTCGACCGACCCGCGCTGACCCTCGGTCTGGCGATCCAACCCGAGGTCTTGCGCGACATCGCCACGTTGCCCGGCTTCCGCGGCAAGGGCCTGCTCGCCCGCATCCTCTTCGCCGTCCCGGAAAACACCGTCGGCCGCCGCCGCATCGGCACCGACCCGGTACCAGCCCCGGTCGCCGACAGGTACGCCGACAACCTCGGCGCCCTGGTCGCCGCGCTCGACGACTGGACCGACCCGGCCGTCATGCCGTTGACCAAGGCAGCAAACGCCCGGGTGCTCGACATCGAGCGCGACGTCGAACCACGACTCGGCCCGGCCGGTGCATGGGCGCACATCGTGGATTGGGGGAGCAAGTACACCGGCGCCGTCGTCCGCATCGCCGGCCTACTCCACCTCGCCACGCATGGTGGCGACGGCTGCACCCGACCTGTGGACGCCGAGACCGTCGACCAGGCCACCGCGCTCGGCCGCTACTTCGCAGAACACGCCCTCGCGGCGTTCGACGACATGGGCGCTGACCCGGTAGTCGACGACGCGCGACACGTCCTCGCCTGGATCGAACGCACCGCGTGCCGCCGCTTCACCAAACGCGACCTGTTCAGCGCCCTGTCCCGCGGCCGGTTCCGCAAGGCCGCCGACCTCGACCCGGCGCTCAACCTGTTGCAAGCACACGGCTATCTGCGCGCTGAGCCAACACCCGAACGCGCGGGCGCGGGTCGCCCGCCCTCGCCGGCCTGGCTCACACATCCGGACATTACGAGACCAGCGGCGACAGTGCACCCGCTCTCGGCGGTGGCCGGATGAGCCGCCCGCGCAATCCGCAGAAACCGCACATCCCTGCCTCGCCACCGCAGCCGCGCCGTTCCGCGGATAACGCGGATTCCGCGGAGCCGATCAGCATCACCGCCGCACGGCGCGCAAGCCAGTCCCGGCATCTGACCATCGCCGACGTCTGCGCCGACCTCGGCATCTCCCGCTCGACCTTCTACGACTGGCGCGCCAAGCGGAAGGCACCCCCGTGCCTCAAGTTGCCCAACGGCGACCTCCGCATCCGCCGCACCGACTACGAACGCTGGCTTTCGGCACTCACGGAGGAGGCCGCCTGATGGAGACAACCTACGACGTCCGCATCTACAAGACCGGCGTCTACAAGGGCGAGCGCACGACGACGTACTACGTTCGCTGGTCCGTCGCCGGTAAGCGGTGGAAGGCCCCGTACAAGACCGCAGCACTCGCCGAGAGTTTCCGTTCGGAGCTGGTCTCGGCCGCCAGGCGCGGCGAAGCGTTCGATGTCGAAACGGGCCGCCCGGTGTCGATGGCCCGCGCACAGCAGGAGATGAGCTGGTACCAGTTCGCATGCGCGTTCGTCGACATGAAGTGGCCGCGGGTGGCCGCGACGACCAGGCGCACGCACGCCGAGGCCATGACGGCGATCACCGCGAGCATGTACACGACCCGGCGCGGCATGCCCGACGAGAAGCTGCTGCGCTCGGCGCTGTGCCGCTGGGGCTTCAACACCGTGCGCCGCACTGACCCGAACATGCCGCCCGAGGTCCGTGAGGCGCTGCGCTGGGTCGAACGCAACACCCGCCCGGTCGCGTCGCTGGCGAAGCCAGAGGTACTCCGCCCGCTCCTGGACGCCCTCGCTGTGCGCCTTGACGGCCAGCCGGCCGCGTCGAGCGTCGTTGGCCGGCGTCGGCGGATCCTGAATACCGCTGTTGAGTACGCGATCGAGCGGCAGCTCCTTCGCTCGAACCCGATTCCGGCTCTGAAGTGGAAGGCGCCAAAGGCGGTACAGACGGTTGATCGTCGGTCGGTGGCGAACCCGGTACAGGTCCGAACGCTGCTGAACGCGGTGCGCGAGCAGCAGCGAAGCGGCCCACGCCTGGTGGCGTTCTTCGGCTGCCTGTACTTCGCCGCCATGCGTCCCGAGGAGGCAGTGGCGGTCAAGACGCATAACCTCTCGCTACCGGAGAAGGGCTGGGGCGAGATCACCTTGGAGAAGGCCGAGCCGCACGCTGGCAAGGAGTGGACCGACACCGGCGAGAACCGCGACAGCCGCCACCTTAAGCAGCGAGTGCGCGGCGAAACACGAATAGTGCCCTCGCCGCCGGAACTGACTGCGTTGCTGCACTGGCACATCGGGGAGTTCGGCGCTGCTTCGGACGGCCGGCTGTTCGTGGGGGAGCGGAACGGCGCCGAGTTGCCGAAGCTCACGATCGTCCGTGCGTGGAAGCGCGCCCGCGAGGAAATCCTCACCGAGAGGATTGCGGCGACTCCGCTGGTGAAGACGCCGTACGACCTACGACACGCGGCCGTGTCGACCTGGCTGAACGGCGGCGTCCCTGCAACCCAGGTCGCGGAGTGGGCGGGTCACTCGGTAGAGGTACTACTCAAGATCTATGCCAAGTGCCTTGACGGAAGCCATGTGCAGCTTCAGCGGAGGATCCAGGCTGCGCTTGGAGCGGTCCGTGATGGGTGGCCGTAGATGCCGGTGCTCCGCTCAACCCTCGTGAACCTTGTTGCGCTCTGTCTCAACCGCTGCTGTGCTATCTGGATGTCCATGAGTCGGGAGCTGATGTAGTGGTGGTGTCCGAGGTGGGGGAAGGCGACTTCGCTGACGCAGTCATCGATGATGATGACGCAGATTTTGGTGTTTTTCAGAGCCATGATCAGGCGCCTGTAGACCTACTAAGGCGCGCCGGCTACTTGGTCGAAGAACCTGAAGTTCATGGTTATCGGTCCGGAGAGCGCTGGGGCAACTGGTATCGATTTGCATTTCCTTCAACTGGTGGCCGTGACCGTCTGGCCGGCCTGTTGCCGCATGTAATGCTCCCCGCCTTGGTTGAAGAATCTGATAGAGGCTGGGTAATCCACAAAAGTGCTCTCGGACTGTCGTCGAGGGACGGTCGCTACGTTGAGCTGCTCCTGTCGAGGTTTGGCCTTCGTTTTGTGTCGGTTCGGCCTTCCGACTACGTCTCTCCGCGGACCGGATGCGCTACGGCGCACTCGCGCGGCGAGTCTTACTGTACCTCGTTCACCACGGCTTACGTTGGAGGCAACTCTGATGTCAGGGAAATGGGAAAGTTGTTTCCCAGGGCTGTGGTGCATTTTCATGTTGGAGACGGAAGGGGTACCTGCATAGAGATATCCAGTGCAACCGCAACGTTGGCGGCCGTGTACATGGAGGCCGCTGACAGGATTCGAAGGCCTGACATTGAATATGTGGCCTCGGTTAAAGTCAAATTTCCGGAGAACTTGTCCTCTGAAGCGGCAATGCAAAGGGCAAGGTCGCTGGCAGGGACGTTCTTCTTCGAACTCGCTGCCCTGCGGCAGGCTCATCCGAGATTGCATGAGCCTTTGTTGGAGAGGGACCGAGTCCGCTCGATTCGACCCGCCGGAACCGCCGTCCGATTTCCACCGCAGTCCGTTGATGCGCGCGCTGGGTCGCTGTTTGTAAGTGCCGACGGTGCGGGAAGTCCTTTGAGTCGGTACCTAGCCTACTATCAGTCAATTGAGTACTTTCTTCCATATAGCGATGAGCGCTCCAGTATTGCCAAGCTTAAGCGTGAGGTTTTCTCGCCTGGATTTGACTTAAGCCGCGACGCGTCGTTGCTCAGTCTGGTTCGTACGATTGGTAGGCAAACTTCGAGAAGCGAACGCGAGTCGTTCAAGGATCTAATTACCCTTGTGCTGCCTCTTGAGAAAGCCAAAGCCATTTTTGAAGGGCTGGCGGAGCAGTATCCGGATCACTTCAGCAAACGGGGGAAGGTCCAGCACGTGACGTACCTGCATCCAGCCGATGCAACCCGTGCGTTTCCGATGCAAATTGCGGATAGGATCTACGATCTCCGCTGCCGAATCGTCCACTCGAAGGCAATGGGTGGTGCGGTAGGCGCCGAGCCACTGTTTCCGACGGACGATGAGGTCGCGTACGTCGGAGCCGATGTTGAGCTTGTACGTCTGGTGGCCATGGAGACGATCACGGCATTCGCCTCCGGAACGTTGTCTCCCTAGCTCGTGAGGCAGCCTTACGGGCGACGCCTCCGGCATCCGGGGGTTGGGCACGCATTGGGCACAGACGGCCGATCATGGCCGCTGAGAGCCGGCTACAGCCGTACACAACGGTGAAGCCCTGGACAGCGTTCTCGCTGTTCCAGGGCTTCGTTTGTCCTGCTAGACCGCCGTCTGGCGGGTGGTGCCCCCGGCAGGATTCGAACCTGCGCTCCCGCCTCCGGAGGGCGGTGCTCTATCCCCTGAGCTACGGGGGCCTCGCGACCTCGAACAGAGTAGCAGAGCCCCTCCCCGCCCCGCTCATCGGTTCCCCTGTGGCGGATGTGGCGGGGAGGTCGGCTCACGAGGACAAGGGTTGGGCGCCCAGGTCCTTCAGTTTGTCGGTCAGCGCCGAGATGTCGTACGTCTGGGAGACGCGCATCCGCTCGGCGGAGTCGCGGACCTCTTCGGTCTTGGCGTTCTTCGCGGCGACCTCGGCCATGTGGACGCCGCCCAGGTGGTGGCGCAGCATCAGCTGGCACCACACGATGTCGAAGTCCTTGCCCGTCGACGACTTCAGCTTCTTGAGGTCGTCGTCGGAGGCCATGCCGGGCATGCGGCCGTCGGGCTGGAGGGTGTTCATGCCCGACGGCATCCAGGCCATGGCGCGGTTGCTGGACGTGGGGGAGAGGTTCCAGTGCGTCAACCAGGTCTGCATCTGGCCGATCTGCCACTGCTGGCTCGCCGCGATGTCGTACCCCAGGTTGCGGATGTCGTCCGTCGAGCCGAGGCGGTACGCGAACATGCCCATCTCCACGGCCTGAGCGTGGTGGACGCTCATGTCGCGGGCGAAGCCGGCGTCGATCGAGTCGTCGCCGGGGGCGCGCAGTGTCGGGATCAGGTAGGCGATGGCGGCGCCGGTCAGCAGGAGGAGGACGGCGGCGAGCACGCCTACGCTCAGGCGTGCTCGCCGTGAAAGCTGCGCGAACACGACGGCTAGTTGCCCATCGTGTTGCCGGCCGGGGAGTCCTTCCCGAGGTCGCGCGGGGTCGTGCCCGTCTCGGTGATGATGGCGCCGTTGGAGCAGGGGTTGCCGGCCTCGAGGGAGGCGTTCTGGCGCAGCGCCTTGATGAACTGGTCGATGCGCTTGTCGTCGGCGTTGTCGACCTTGAGCTGGAAGCCCCACGCCTGCAGCGAGATCGGCTTGTCCAGGTTGGGATACGGGCTCATGAGCATGTAGTCGTTGCCGCGGACCCGCTTGGCCAGCTTCTCCACATCGTCGGCGGACAGGCTCGGGTTGTACGCGATCCAGACGGCGCCGTGCTCCAGGCTGTGCAGCGCGTGCTCGTTCGCGATTGCTGCCGGATACACGTCGCCGAGGCAGCGCTGCCAGTTCTGGTTGTGGCGGCCGGCGACCGGCGGGTTCAGATCGTACGTCTGCGGGCCCCACACGTGGTCGCGCTGGCCGACCATGGCCTTGTCGATCTTGTAGTAGTCCTTGATGCCGTCGATCTGGTCGGCGCGGTCGCGCCAGCTGAGGCCGTTCTCACGCACCTGGTAGCCGGCGAAGCCGATGATGCCCAGCGCCAGCACGCCGACGGTCGCGAACAGCGCGATCGGGCCCCAGGACATGCCCTGCTTGACCTTGACCGGGGCGATCTTCTTGGCGGCCGGGCGGCTCGACGTGGCCGGGCGCTTGCCGGCGGGAGCGGTCTTGCGGGCCGGGGCCGACTTGCGCGGGCTCGCCTTGGGCTTGGCCGAAGCGGCGGGCGCGTCGGCGTCAGCGTCGGGGGAATCGGCGTCGGACGAATCCGAGATTTCCGACTCGTCCAAAACCTCCGCGTCCTCGTCGCCGCCCTGCTTCGGCTTCGCGCCGGAGACGGCCTTGGTGGACGGCTTGCGGTTGCCGCCACTGTGCTGGGTGCTCATGCTCATCTCGTCGCCTCGCAACGCTCAGCGCTGTGCTCGCTCATCGGGCCTCGTCTGGTCAACGGTCGGGGGTCACGGCGGGGAACAGGTCCGGCGGGTCCCGCCTTCGGCGGAAGTGCGGTCCCTGCCGTCCCGCATTGTGACCAGCACAACGGGCCGCCGCCAAGTACCGGAGTCTACCCCCGATAGCATTTGTCGGTGACTCCCGCTGAACTCGCCGTAGCAGTCCTCGACGCCGCCCGTGCGGCCATCACTGAGCGTGACCTCGACGCGTCCGTTCTCCCGGCGACGACCAGCGTGGAGCGACCGCGAAACCCGGAGCATGGTGACTATGCGTCCAATATCGCCCTGCAACTGGGCAAGAAGGTCGGGCTGAGCCCGCGGGAGCTGGCCGACGCGGTGGCGAAAAACTTGCAGGAAACTCCCGGGATCGATGCGGTGGAGATCGCCGGGCCCGGGTTCCTGAACATCCGGCTGTCCGCGGCCGCCGCCGGCGAGCTCGCCGGGCTGGTCGTGCGGGCCGGCCGGGCCTATGGCCACAGCGAGACGCTGGCCAAGGAGAAGATCAACCTGGAGTTCGTCTCGGCGAACCCCACCGGGCCCGTGCACCTCGGCCACACCCGCTGGGCCGCGGTCGGCGACGCGCTGGGCCGCATCCTGGCCGCCGCGGGGGCCGACGTCACCCGCGAGCACTACATCAACGACGCCGGCGTGCAGATGAACCGCTTCGGCGAGTCGGTCATGGCCGCCGCCCACAACCAGCCGACCCCGCCGGACGGCTACCCGGGCGAATACATCCAAGACATCGCAAAGGTGATTGTCGCCGCGAATCCGGACATTCTGCAAAAGTCCGAAAAAGAGCAAAGCGAAGCCTTCCTCGCGGAAGGCTACAAGGCCATGCTCAAGGAGATGCGGGACAGCCTGGAGCGGTTCGGCGTCCACTTCGACGTCTGGTTCTCCGAGAAGACGCTGCACGAGGGTGGCGCCGTCGAGCACGCTCTCGACGAGCTGCGCAAGCAGGGCCACGTGTTCGAGTCCGAGGGCGCCGTCTGGCTGCGCACCACGGACTTCGGCGACGACAAGGACCGGGTCCTGATCCGCTCCAACGGCGAGAAGACCTACTTCGCCGCCGACGCCGCCTACTACATCAACAAGCGCGAGCGCGGCTTCGACCGCTGCATCTACATGCTGGGCGCCGACCACCATGGGTACGTCGGCCGCCTCAAGGCGATCGCGGCCTGCGCCGGCGACGACCCGCGGCGCAACATCGAGGTGCTCATCGGCCAGCTGGTCAGCCTGCTGCGCGGCGGCGAGCCGGTGCGGCTGAGCAAGCGGGCCGGCACGCTGATCACCCTCGACGAGCTCATCGAGGCCGTCGGCGTGGACGCGGCCCGATACTCTCTGGCCCGCTCCTCCACGGACTCGCCGCTGACCCTGGACATCGAGGTCATCACCCGGCAGAAGAACGACAACCCGGTCTTCTACGTGCAATACGTGGGCGCGCGCACCGCGTCGGTCGCCCGCAACGCCGCCGAGCTGAGCCTCGAGCGCGGCGACGGCTACGATGCTGCCCTGCTCGTACACGAGAAGGAACTGGACCTTCTCAAGGCGCTCGGCGACTTTCCGGCGGTCGTCGCCACCGCCGCGGAGCTGCGCGAGCCGCACCGCGTGGCACGCTATCTGGAGGACCTGGCCGCGGCGTACCACCGGTTCTACGACAACTGCCGCGTGCTGCCCCAGGGTGACGAGCCGTTCACGGAGACCAACCGGGCGCGGCTGTGGCTCAACGACGCCACCCGCCAGGTCATTGTGAACGGTCTGGACCTGCTCGGCGTCTCGGCGCCGGAACGGATGTAGAGAACATGCGCGCACACGAGGCGGGGACACTGCACGCCGACCTGGGCATGAACGGCCCGTCGTGGCTCAGCACGCCCGACGACGTCAACACCTTGGTCCCGATGTTGTGGCCCAAAACCGTACAACGGGGCACAAACGGGTCGCTGGAGGTCGGCGGCGTCGACGTGAACGAGATCAGGAACCAGCACGGCACGCCGGCGTACGTCCTCGACGAGGAGGACTTCCGAGCCCGGTGCCGGACGTTCAAGGAGGCCTTCGGCGGCGCCGAGGTCTACTACGCCGGCAAGGCGTTCATCGCCACAGCGATCGTGCGGATTCTGGTGGAGGAGGGCCTGTCGCTGGACGTCTGCACCGGCGGCGAGCTGGCCATCGCCCTGCGTGGCGGCATGCCGCCGGAGCGCATCGGCCTGCACGGCAACAACAAGTCCGTCGCGGAGCTGACCGCGGCCGTGGAAGCGGGCGTCGGCCGCATCATCGTCGACTCGTTCGACGAGATCGAGCGCCTCACCCGCATCGCCGTCAACACCGGCACCAGGCCGAAGGTCATGGTCCGCGTCACGGTCGGCGTCGAGGCCCACACGCATGAGTTCATCGCCACCGCGCACGAGGACCAGAAGTTCGGCTTCTCGCTGGCCGGGGGCGCCGCCGCCGAGGCCGTCGACAAGATCCTCGCCGACGACGTGCTGGAGCTGCGCGGCCTGCACTCGCACATCGGCTCGCAGATCTTCGACGCGTCGGGCTTCGAGGTCGCCGCGCGGCGCCTGCTCTCGCTGCAGGCGCGCGTCTACGAGGTACACGGCCGGGAACTGCCCGAGATCGACCTCGGCGGCGGCTTCGGCATCGCGTACACCACGCAGGACGAGCCGGCCGACCCGCGCGACCTGGCCGGCGACCTGCTGCGCATCGTCAAGCAGGAGTGCGCCGCGCTGCACCTGAGCGTGCCGCACCTGTCCGTCGAGCCGGGCCGGGCCATCGTCGGGCCGGCGATGTTCACCCTGTACGAGGTGGGCACCGTCAAGGACGTCGACGGGATTCGGACGTACGTCTCGGTCGACGGCGGCATGAGCGACAACATCCGCACCGCCCTCTACGACGCCGCGTACTCCGCGACGCTCGCCGGCCGCGCCTCCGCCGAACCGCCGATTCTCGCCCGCGTGGTGGGAAAACATTGCGAGTCCGGGGATATCGTCGTGAAAGATGAATTCCTGCCGGCCGACGTCACGGCCGGAGATCTTCTCGCGGTCCCGGGCACCGGCGCCTATTGCCGCAGCATGGCGAGCAACTACAACCACGTCCCCCGCCCGCCGGTCGTGGCGGTGGCTGACGGTGAGTCGCGGGTCATCGTCCGCCGGGAGACCGTGGACGACCTGCTCAGACTGGACGTGGGGTGACAGATGCCGCAATCGGTGAAGGTAGCGCTGCTGGGCTGCGGGACCGTCGGTTCCGAGGTGGTACGCCTGCTGCACGAGCAGGAGCACGACCTGACGGCCCGGATCGGCGCGCCGCTGGAGCTCGTGGGCGTCGCCGTCCGCCGCCTGAGCAAGGCGCGTGACCTGCCCGTCGACCCGGCGCTGTTCACGACCGACGCGCTCGGCCTGGTCAAGCGCGAGGACGTCGACGTCGTCGTCGAGGTCGTCGGCGGCATCGAGCCGGCCCGCACCTGGCTGCTCGAGGCGCTGCACAGCGGCAAGAGCGTCGTCACCGCCAACAAGGCGCTGCTCGGCGAGGACGGTGCCACGCTGCACAAGGCCGCCGCCGACTCCGGCGCCGACCTGTACTACGAGGCCTCCGTCGCCGGCGCCATCCCGCTGCTGCGCCCGCTGCGCGACTCGCTGCACGGCGATCGCATCACGCGGGTCACCGGCATCGTCAACGGCACCACGAACTTCATCCTGTCCTCGATGGACGCCACCGGCGCCGGCTTCGCCGAGGCGCTGGAGGAGGCGACCGCGCTCGGCTACGCCGAGGCCGACCCGACCGCCGACGTGGAGGGCTTCGACGCCGCCGCCAAGGCCGCGATCCTCGCCTCGATGGCCTTCCACAGCCGGGTCACCTCCGCCGACGTGCACCGCCAGGGCATCACCGAGGTCACCGCGGCCGACGTGGCCAGCGCCAAGGCCATGGGCTGCACGATCAAGCTGCTGTGCATCGCCTCGAAGGCCAACGGTGCCGTCTCGGTGCGCGTGCACCCGGCGATGATCCCGCGCACGCACCCGCTCGCCAGCGTCGGCGACGCGTTCAACGCCGTCTTCGTCGAGGCCGAGGCGGCGGGTCAGCTCATGTTCTACGGCCGCGGCGCGGGTGGCGCCCCGACCGCCTCGGCGGTGCTCGGCGACGTCGTCGCCGTGGCCCGCAACCGGCTCGCCGGGGTGCGTAGCGCGTCGGAGTCGGCCTACGCCGACCTCCCGGTCTCGCCGATCGGGGACGTGCTCACGAGGTATCACATCAGTCTGGACGTCTCCGACAAGGCGGGCGTGCTCGCCGCCGTCGCGGGCGTCTTCGCCAGGCACGGCGTCAGCATCGCGACCGTCAACCAGTCCGGCCGCGGCAACCAGGCCGTGCTCGTCATCGTCACGCACGCCGCACCGGATCGCGCCCTGGCCGCGACCGTCGCCGAGCTGCGGGCACTGGACATCGTTCGCGCCGTGGCGAGCGTCCTGCGGGTCGAAGGGGAGTAGAACGCCATGTGGCGGGGTTTGATCGAGGAGTTCCGGGATCGCTTACCGGTCGGGCCGCAGACCCCGGTCGTGACGCTGCACGAGGGCAACACGCCGCTACTGCCGGCGCCCGAGCTCTCCGCGCGCACCGGCTGCGACGTGTACCTCAAGGTCGAGGGGGCCAACCCGACGGGCTCCTTCAAGGACCGCGGCATGACGGTCGCGGTTTCCAAGGCCCTCGAGGACGGCGCGAAGGCGATCATCTGCGCCTCGACGGGCAACACGTCCGCGTCGGCCGCCGCGTACGCCGCGCGCGCCGGCATCACCTGCGCCGTCCTCGTGCCGACCGGCAAGATCGCGCTGGGCAAGCTGGCCCAGGCCCTCGTGCACGGCGCGCGCCTGCTGCAGGTCACCGGCAACTTCGACGACTGCCTGGCGCTCGCGAGCAAGCTGTCGCTGGACTACCCGGTGTCGCTGGTCAACTCCGTCAACCCGGACCGTCTCGAGGGCCAGAAGACCGCCGCCTTCGAGATCGTCGCGGGCCTCGGCGACGCCCCGCACATCCACTGCCTGCCGGTCGGCAACGCCGGCAACATCACGGCGTACTGGATGGGCTACAAGGAGGACCACGCCGCCGGCAACGCCACCCGCCGCCCGCGCATGTTCGGCTTCCAGGCCTCCGGCGCCGCTCCGATCGTGCGCGGCGAGGTGGTCCGCGAGCCGAGCACGATCGCCACCGCCATCCGCATCGGCAACCCGGCGAGCTGGACGAGGGCCATCGACGCCCGCGACGAGTCCGGCGGCCTCATCGACGCGGTCACCGACCGCGACATCCTGCAGGCCTACCGCCTGCTGGCCCGCTCGGTCGGCGTCTTCGTGGAGCTGGGCAGCGCGGCGAGCGTGGCGGGCCTGCTGCAGGCCTCCGCCCAGGGCCGCATCGAGCCGGGGCAGACCATCGTGTGCACGGTCACCGGTCACGGCCTGAAGGACCCGGAGTGGGCGATCTCCACCGCCCCCTCACCGACGACGATCCCCGCCGACCCGCTGGCCGCCGCCAAGGCGCTCGACCTGGCATAAGAACGAGATTGCTCGGGTCCGCGTCACCTGCGGACCGTTCCTCCCGCGAGACAACGGGCCGGGGCTGCCTGAAGGGCGCCCCGCCCCTGCCGGGTCCGTGGGCCAAGAACACGGCGCCCCGGGCGTCCGCGGGCGCGGCACGGCGAGGCTCGGGCCGCCCCGTCATCGGCATCGCATCGACCGGTCCGCCGCCGCCGTGGCGCCTACCGTGCCGAGCGGTTCGGCCGCGATAGCGTGCCGACGCTTGGCCTCCCGCGCTTGGCCTCCCGCGCTTGGCCTCCCGCGCTTGGCCTCCC
>NZ_JBEPDB010000097.1:0-33350 GCF_040300025.1 Dactylosporangium sp. NPDC000555
GGGACCTCATGGTCGACGGCCGGGCGATGGCCCGCAGCCTCGGCCGGGCCGACCCCGAGGACCCGCGCGCGTTCGCCGGGGAGGTCCTGGCCGCCGCCCGCGCCGGCGACGGGCCGGCCCGCGCCGCCGTGACCGCGGCCGCCGGCGCCCTCGGCCGCGGCATCGGCGCCCTGATCAACGCGCTCGACCCGGCGGTGGTGACCCTCGGCGGCGTCGGCGTGGAGCTGCTGGAGGTCGCCGGGGACGCCATCTTCGCGGCGGTACGGCGGGCGGCGATGGCCTGGCGGCGAGACGGGCTCCCGTCAATCGTCCCCACGGAGCTGGGCTCGCGCGGCCCGTCGATCGGTGCCGCGGAGTCGGCCCTCGCCGCCGTGCTGGCCGATCTGACCCGGGAGCGGGTCACACGTCGGTGAGGTGCACGTAGGCGACGACCCGCTCGTCGCGGGGCAGCGCCTGCAGCCGCACCGACACGCCGGTGTGTCCGGCATTGATCACCTGGTCGCCGCCGACGTAGAGCACGACGTGCCCGCCGTCGTTGGTGAACACCAGGTCGCCGGCGACCAGTTCGGCACGGGTGACCCGCGCGCCGACCTTGATCTGGTCGTACGTGACCCGGGGCAGCCGCACGCCGGCCGCCTCCCAGGCCCGCATCACCAGGCCCGAGCAGTCGAACGTCTCCGGCCCGGCGGTGGCGAACCGGTACGGCTTGCCCACCTGCGCCTGGGCGTACGCGATCGCGGCGGCCACCTTGCGGGCGCGGATCGCGGCGGCGTCGTCGCGCAGGACGAGGGTCTGACCGATACGGATCAGGGTCGAGGTGCCGAGGTTGTTGAGCCGCTGCAGCTCCGCCACGGTGGTGCCGTTGCGGTGCGCGAGCCCCCACAGCGTGTCGCCGGACCGCACCACGATCGTCTGGGGTGCCTCCGCGGCGAGGGCGTTGTTCTGCGGTACCACGAGCAGCGCCCCGGCCACACCGGCCACGAGCGCGCTCAGCCATCGATGTCGCATGCAGGCACCATAACGAACAAAGTTCGTGTTTGTGGCAAATCGGGCCCAGATCCGGCTCGGCGGACACCGCCCGCGTTCCACCTATCGCCGCGATAGGGCCTCTTCGGTGAGGCGATGCAGCCGCGTCGCGGCGTTGATGTCGAACGAGCTCTGGTTCAGGCTGATCGGTTGGTCTTCCCACAGGGCGGTGAGCGGTCCGGCGGGCGGGTTGTCGATGACATCGACGATCGGGACGATGGACTCCTCCGGGGACTTCGCGGCGTTCAACTTCATCTGCTCGATCTGGGCCGCCGTCGCCGGGTCGAACTCACCGGCGAGGCCGGTGCGCGTGCCGCCCGGGAATTGCAGCACGTAACGGATCCCCTCGTCGCCGTGCGCCGCCGCCCAGGAGACCCCGAGGAGATCGTTGAGCTTGCCGCCCTGGAACATCGCCTCCCAGCCGTCGTACCTCCGCTCCAGCTCAAGATCATCCCAGTGGATGTGGCCCGATATACCCGGGCCCGCTACATTGACGACCGTCGCCGTACCAGCGTTCCGCAGCGACTCCACGAGTCCGTGACTCAGGAGGAACCGGCTCAGGTAGTACAGCGCGAAGTTGTGCTCAAAACCCTCCGCGGTGACCCGGCGGTATGACCGGAAGAACCGTGCGCACAGCACCAGGGCGTCCACGGCCGAGAATGTATCCGCGATCTCGCCGAGAACCCGCTTGTTCTCGCTGACGAGGCTGAGGTCGGCCGGTATGAAGAAGACCCGCTTTCCGGCCCCCCGCTTCTCCGACTCCTCAATGAAGCGTTCGCCCTTGACCGGATCGGGGGCGACGACGAGGACGTTGTCCCCACGGTCGCGACAAGCGCGGGCCAGCGCCAGGCCGATGCCGGATGTCCCGCCAGTAATGACAATATTCTTCACAAAAAACCCTTCGTCTATGGATGCGAAGTGGGGTGTCGAGCAGCCGGAATTCCCGATCCAGGTACACCTTCGTTAGGTCGGGACAAATCCTATCGTATCGGTCGGTATTTCTATAATAGCCATGACAAGTTCCTATAATCATCATGCAAAGTCGAGGGCCGCAAGAGCGTAGGAGCGGCCAGGTCAAGTGACCTATGTCACTCGGCTGGGACGGTGCTCGGCGCGGCTCGACAGAAGTGACGAACTAGTGGATGGAACCGCCGCTCAGGTGTGCCGCGACCGGGGGAGTCGCCGGCGGACTCGGCGACCTCCGCCGTTCGCCGGTGGTTTCACCGTGCAGCTGGACCGCGCCTACGACTACGGCCCGAGCCGGGACCTCCTCGCCGAGCTGGGCTTCGACGCCGTCAGCGCGACCGCCGCACCCGCACGCGCTACCGCTGGGACACCCGACCCACCACCCGCAGGCTCAACGAACACCTATTACCGGTCGCTCTACGCTTCGCCCCCGGCGGCTTCTGAGATACTGGCGTCGGCCGTCCAGGTAGGGCTCGACCTCTGTCACCCTGACGAGGACGATGCTGCGTGGATCAACGCCGCGTGACTCGACCACGATGCCCGTGCCGTCCAGGATGGCAGTCTGGAACCATCGATCACTCTCGTTCACGCTCTGCGTCTCGACCATGGGCCCGTCGATCTCGACGGTGGTAGCGAGTGTGCCGGTGCCCAATTCGTCGGGCATGGTGCGGGTGGCGCGTGGCGCGGCTGCTGCGATGGCAGCGAGCCGCTGCATCCTGACGACGTCGTCGGGTCCGGTCGCGGTCGTGATCACGTGGCAGTACGGCCCGCCGGATTCCGGGTCACCATGCAGCAATCCAGCGGACGCGAGTCGGCCATCCTCCCACGACCAGTTACCAGTCATGGCGGGGTCGGGGCCGTCGCGCATCGCCAACAGGAGAACGCCGGGTGCGGCGGCACGCATTCTCGCATCGATTTCGTCTTGCATCGCCCAAAAGCGACCTGGATCGATCTTGATTGGAGCTGCTTTCATCGAGGTGATCTCAGCGGGAACTGCGTAGGTCTCGGTTTTCCGAATTGGGTGAGCGCGAGCGCGGCGACATGGGCCACCAGTTCCTTGGGCACGTCGACCATGGCACGGTATGTGATCACGTGGAGTCCTCGCCGTGGAGAAGGATCTTGTGGTGAGAACTCATCTGCCGAAGGCTCCACGCCCCGTCCAGAATTGTCCAGTGTGGATGATCCGGGCGTGTCATCCAGACGGACTGCCGTTCGGGGCGGTGGTTTCGGTCGGGTTCTGGGATAATTGCATGTATGGGGCAGCTGGGTTTGTTTTCAAGGGCGGAGTTGGCTGCCATGCGCGACCCGACCAGATCGCGTCGTTACTCTCCGGCGAAGGAGCAGTTCCGCCGGGAGCACGCACGGCATCGAGACTGGGGTCTGGCCAGAAGGCACGCCGAGAAACTCCGCCGTCTCCGCGGCGACACCCCGCCGGCGGTCAGCGACCAGCGGGACGGCTCGGTGCACGGCTCGGTGCAGGGGCCGGTGCCGCCCTCGCCGCCTCCGCCGGTCACGCCGCCTGACCAGGCACAACGTCCCGCGAGCAGCACTGCGGCAAGTGACTGCGATCCCGCGCCGCGTCAGGTGGACGGCGACGGGCGGCCCGGTCCTGGTCCTGGTCCTGGTCCGAAGCGTCGTCGCGCATCCACGCCACAGCTGCGCCGGCCCGCCGGTCCGGCAACGCATCGAACGGTCGGCGGCAATATGCGGCAATCGGTGCATCGCGGCCGTCGTTCGGCAATGCCGCGCACGGCCGATCGGCATTTCCGCCGAATACTCCGCGCGGCAGGAACAAGCAGCCACTTTCCCCATGGACCGCCGGTGCAGATTCCCGAACGACGTGAATCGTAGCGAGCATGCCGCCGGGATGTGACCGCCACGGGCATACCGTCCACGTCGGACAGTGCTGGAAGCTGGGCGAAGCCCTCGATAGATGAGTTCTCACCACAAGATCCATCTACTGATGAGGACTCCATCCGTGATAGGGCCCGGCAAAGTTGCGAGTTGCGAGATGTCCGAATTGTCCAACCATGCTGTTATCGCTCAGAGTCTCACGAACGGGGGGATTCTCTCGGGGGTCGGATCGCGGTTGGCGTTCCAAAACGGACAGAGCCCGAATTTGTCGGTGCCCTGCTATCCGTGGTCGCCTATCGTGCCGTCCTTTTGACGTGCCGAGGGAACCGGTCCGCTACGTGTCGTGCCTGCTGGCCATCGACCGCCGCACCCGACCTGCCCCGGACAACCGGGCATACAACGCGCTGCTGCCCACCAACGTGCACCCGGCGAACGCGGCTTCGCGCTGCTCACCAACCGTTGGCGCACCCACGCCACGTCACAGCCAGCCCACCATCGGTGACACCGTCCGCGCTGGCCTCGTCCTCGCCCATTTCGAATACCGGAACCTACCGAATCCTTGCTGAGAGCGCATGTTTGGACACGACGAAATTGGGATTGGAGGCGCGGAATCCGCTCAGCCTACGATGCACGAGGCCGCGCGGCACATCGAGAGTGCCATTCTCGGCCGGCGAATGTGCGGCGCGGTGGTTGAAGAGGTGGAGAGGGCTCTGAACGCACATGAGCCGCAGAATTGGGCGCGGCGGCGGGCGATCATACTTGGGCGATGGCGATCGACGACGCATCACGGCTCAGCATTACCCGGCTCCTGCACCCGGCCGTCGAGGAGCGGCCCGGTGGCATCCCCGTGACGACCCCTGTCTACCAGACGAGCACGTACGAGCTGCCCCGCACCCCGGAGGCGGCGCGGATCGCGGCGGCGGTGGCGCCGACGGGGTACTACACGCGGTACGGCTCCCCGAACAACGCCGAGGCCGAGGCGATGCTCGCGGACCTCGACGGTGCCGAGCGGGCGCTGCTGCTGGGCAGCGGCATGGCCGCGGTCAGCGCCGCGCTGATCTCGAACGTGCGTGCCGGCACCCGGGTCGTCGCCCAGACCAACCACTACGCGGCCTCGCTCACGCTGCTGCGCGACGTGCTGCCCTCGTTCGGGGTCGAGGTCCGTCTGGTACCGCAGGAGTCGCTGCACGAGGCCGTCGACGCGGACACCGACGTCGTCTACGCCGAGACCCCGAGCAATCCCGCGATGGTGCTCACCGACCTGGCCGCGGTGCGCGCCGCGGCCCCGGACGCGCTGCTCGTCGTGGACAACACGTTCGCCACCCCGTACAACACCCGCCCCCTCGACCTCGGCGCGGACCTGGTGGTGCAGTCGGCGACGAAGTACCTCAACGGCCACAGCGATGTTACCGCCGGCGTCGTCACCGGCCGGGCGGAGCTGATCGACCGTGCCTGGGAGACCGCCCGCGTGCTGGGCCCGACCTGCCACCCGTTCGAGGCTTGGCTGCTGGCCCGCGGCCTGCGCACGTTTCCGCTGCGCATGGCCCGGCACAACGACAACGGCCGCGCGGTCGCCGAGGCCCTGGCGGCCCACCCGCGGGTCGCGGCGGTGCACTATCCGGGCCTGTCCACCCACCCGCAGCAGGCCCTGGCGCGCCGTCAGATGACCGGCTTCGGCGGCATGCTGTCGTTCACGGTCGAGTCCGCGGAGTTCGCCACCCGGGTCCTGGCCTCGACGAGGCTGGCCCGCAACGCGGTGAGCCTGGGCGGCATGGAGACGCTGATCACCCACCCGGCGTCGCTGATCTTCTCCCACGGCGGCACCGCGGACAGCGTCGACGCGTCCCTGCTGCGCGTCTCGGTCGGCCTCGAGGAGCCCGTCGACATCATCGCCGACCTGACCCGGGCCCTGGACCTGGCCTCAGATCCGGCTTCGGAGCTGACGCTGGACCTGATGCCGGACCCGGCCTGACCGGGCGCTCGACGCGGACCGGGTCGCCGCGGACGAGCTCGTCGTGCATGTGCCGTCTCGCGGCATCGAGGGCGCGGGCGGCGGCCGCGTCGCCCTCGCCGAGGCGGCGGCGCAGCAGGTCCAGGGCGATCCGCCGGTTCTGGCCGAACTGCCGCTCGGTGTCGACCACGACGACCAGGCCCGACGGCCGGTGCGTCGCGCGGACCGCCGTGCTGACCTTGTTGCGGTGCTGGCCGCCGGGGCCGCCGGTCCGGCAGGCAACGATGTCCACGTCCGCCTCCGCGAACGGCGTGCTCGGGGCGTCCAGGTCGCAGGGGCCGGCGATGACGTACCAGTTCTTGCGCCCAGCGCCGGTGCGGTACGGGCTCGGCGCCTGCCAGCACAGCGTCCCGGTCCACGCGGCGGCGAACCGCCCGGCGTCCTCGCCGCCGAGGTGCAGCAGCACCGACCGGTACGTGCCGCGGCGGTCGCCGGGCACGCTGCGCACCCGCCGGGTGGCCACGCCAAGTCCGGCGGCCTCGGCCTCCAGACGGGCGGCGAGCTCGGCGACGGCCCACGCGCACTCCAACGGCCCGCGACCGGCCGACATCAGCAGGTGTACACCCGTCATGACCGGCCCCGGCGTGGCTCCCGGTCGGCGGTCTTGTACGTGACGACCGGGGCCGTGGTGGCGATCGGCGTGGCCAGGCCGTGCTCGACGAGGTCGGCGACCACCTGCTCGATGCGCTTGTACGCGCCCGGGGCCTCCTCGAACAGCAGCTGCCGATCGCCGCACACCACGACCGACCCGAGCGGGGTGCGGCGTAGCTCCTCGACGGTGTGCTTGGCCCGGTTGCGGACCAGCGCGTCGGCCCGGGACATCTTGCGCCCGGCGCCGTGCGCCACCGAGTGGCCGGCCTCCGGGCCCGCGTGCGCGGCCACGAGGTACGACGCGGTGCCGCGCGTGCCGGCGATGAGCACGTCCCGGCCGTCGCCGGGGGCGGCGCCCTTGCGGTGCAGGTACGCCCCGTCGCGGATCTCGACGAGGTTGTGGCATTGGTCGACGATCGGCTCGGCGGGCCGCGCGCCCAGGGCGCCCGCGACCCGGGCGGCGATGAGCCGGCGGTTGAGCGATCCCCACCGTACCGCGGCGTCGTGCATGGCCAGGTAGGCCTCGGCGTCGGCGGCGGGCCCGGCCCCGTGCGCCTCGGTGTGCTCGCGCAGGATCCGCTCGCCGAGGCCTCGGGATCCACTGTGGACGATGAGGACGAGGTCGCCGGCGGACAGCCCGAGGCGGGCCGCGTGGCCCGCGTCGAGGACGGTGTGGACCCGCGCAAGCTCGGCGAAGTGGTTGCCGCGGCCGACGGTGCCGAGCCCGTCGAGGTGGCCGGCGGGGACGTCCCGCGTCGCGAGGCCGAAGTCGCCAAAATCCCCGGGATCCAGGGGTCTGTCGAGGTCGGGGAAGCGGGCGGCGAGCCGCTCCGGCACGAGGCGCTTGAGGGCGATGGGGAACACCGCGATCCCGCACCCGATGTCGGAGCCCACCAGGTGCGGGTACAACACCGAGGTGAGCATGGCGGCGCCGATCGGCGCGCCCTTGCCCGGGTGCAGGTCGGGCATGCCCGCGACGTGGAGCATGCCGTCGAGGGCCGCCACCTGGCGGCACTGGTCGACGGCGGCGGACTCGATCCAGCTCGACGGGGAGGCGAAGACGGTGACGGTGGCAGAGTGCTGCGAAGCGGACAACGACGCTCTTTCCCTGGGGCGGGTGCGGACGGATGGCAGCACGGCGCACCGGGTCGGTGCGCGGGCGTGGTGCCGGCGGAGGAGTCCGTCAGAGCGTCATGGGCACATGATTCCCCGACCCGGCCGAGCGCGGCAAGCGGTTTTCGGCCGGGCGGGGGAGCTCAGGCTGGGGAGTTCAGGCGCCGACGAGGGTGCGGACCCGGTCGGCGCCCAGGGAGAGCAGCAGGGTGGGCAGGCGGGGGCCCGACTCGCGGCCGACCAGGAGCCGGTACAGCAGCGAGAAGAACTCGCGCTGGGCCGTCTTCAGCTCCGGGGTCGGTTTCGTGTCCATGGGCAGGCCCAGGCGGATCTTCGGCACGCCGTACACCAGGCTGGTCAGGCCCTCGAGGGACCACTGCTCCGCCAGGCGCTCCGCCAGCAGGCGCAGCGCGGCGCGCTGCTCGTCGTCCAGCGACGCCAGCAGCTCGGTGTCGGGGGCCGTGCGGACGTGGGTGCGCTGCTCGTCGGGGACGTAGGTGGTGACCCAGCGGACCGCGCAGTCGAGGCGGGGGCGGGTGTCGTCCAGCGAGACGATCGGGTCGGCGGGGTCGATGTCGGCCAGGATGCGCAGCATCTGGGCCGGGTCGCCGACCGTGATGTCGGCGACGGAGGCGAGCATGCGATACGGCAGCCGGCGCGGCGTCACCGGCAGCGGGCCGGCGGCGGTGCCGATCGCGCGGTGGTGGGCGGCGGCGTCGGCCGGCGGGGCGGTGCCCTCGCCGACCTTGCGGCCGAGGGTGTCCCACTCGTCGTAGAGCCGCTGGATCTCGTCGTCGAACGCGATCTTGAAGGACTGGTTGGGGCGTCGGCGGCTGTACAGCCAGCGCAGCAGCGGGGCCTCCATGATCTGCAGCGCGTCGGCGGGGGTGGGCACGCCGCCGCGGGAGCTGCTCATCTTGGCCATGCCGGCGATGCCGACGAACGCGTACATCGGGCCGATCGGCGGGCGGGCGCCGAAGACCTCGGCGACGAGCTGGCTGCCGACGACGTACGACGAGCCGGGGGAGGTGTGGTCGACGCCGGAGGGCTCGAAGTGCACGCCCTCGTAGGCCCAGCGCATCGGCCAGTCGACCTTCCACACCAGCTTGCCCTCGCGGTGCTCGGACAGCAGCACGGTCGCGCCGTGGCCGTAGGAGCAGGTGTAGGTCAGCTCGGTGGTGGCGTCGTCGTAGGCGGTGACGGTGGTGGTGTCGCGCCCGCAGACGGAGCAGTACGGCCGATACGGGTAGTAGCCGGTGACGCTCTCGCCGTCCTCGTCGTTCTCCTCCGGCGCGATCTTCGTGCGGTACTTCGCGAGCACGCCGTCGATGTGCTGCCGCTCCCGCATGGCGAACAGGATCTGCTCGGTGTACGCCCCGGAGCGGTACATCTCGGTCTGGCTGATGCCGCGGTACTGCACGCCGAGCTGCTCCAGCGACGCCGCCATCGCGGCCTTGAAGTGCTCGGCCCAGCTGCCGTAGGGGCTGCCGGCCGGCGGCGGCACCGAGGTCAGCGGGCGGCCGATGTGCTCGCTCCACGACTCATCGACGCCCTCGATGCCGGCCGGCACCTTGCGGAAGCGGTCGAAGTCGTCCCACGACAGGATGTGCACGACGTCCTCGCCGCGGCGGCGGATCTCGTCGGCGACCAGGTGCGGGGTCATCACCTCGCGCAGGTTGCCGAGGTGGATCGGCCCGGAGGGGCTCAGCCCGGACGCGCAGACGATCGGCCGGCCCGGCGCGCGGTCCTGCGCGGATGCGATGACCTCGTCGGCGAAGCGGGCTACCCAGTCGTCCTCGATGCTGTGCGTCACCCTGTCATTCTGTCCGATCCGGCCGGACACGCCGAATCCAGGGGTTGGCGCCGCGGCCGGGCGCCGCCCATGCGGCCTAGGAGGCGCTCGCCGGTCGATCCGTCCCGGACTGCTCCAGCAGCGTCTCGATGCGTGCCATCAGCTCGCTCGGCTCGAACGGCTTGACCAGGTAGTCGTCGGCGCCCGCGTCGAAGCCGGAGCTGACGTCCAGCCACTGGCCGTGCGACGTGAGCATCAGCACCGGCATCAGCTCGGTGTCGGCGGTCCCGCGCAGCGCCCGGCACACCTCGATGCCGTTGATGCCGGGCATGCTCACGTCGAGGATGGCCAGGTCGGGCCGCTCGCGGCGGGCGGTGGCCAGGGCACTGCCGCCGTCGGCGCAGGCGAGCACCTGATGCCCGGACGTGTCGAGCAGGAACGTCAGCAGATCGCGGATCGCGAGATCGTCCTCGGCAACCAGGACCGTCGGCATCGCACCCCTCCAATACCTCGAATCGAGTATACGAACAAACCCACTCAAATATGCTTGAGTGGTGCATTCCAGACGGCGGTACGTGTCGCTCGGGCTGGCGGCGGTCGTGCTGATGCTCGGCCTGACCGCGACCGCAGGCGTGAGCGCCGCGCTCGCGTCGAAGGAGCGCCGCTCGGCCGCCCAGGAGATGGACCGGCAGGTCGACCTCGCGCAGGCCGCGGTCGCCGGGGAGGTCCGGCGCTACCTCGACACCGTCGACACCCTGGCGGTCGCGCTCGCCTCGCACGACGTGCTGACCCCGGAGGCGTTCGAGCGGATCACCGCCCGCGTGCCGGGGGAGAACCTCCCCGGCGCCACCGCCGTGGTCTTCGTCGTGCCGGCGGATGGCCGGGCCGCGGCTGAGCCCGGCGCCGTCGCCGCCGTGCAGGACGCCTGGCGCGCGGCGGGCGCGAACGGCCTGACCCTGCGCCCCGCCTCGGGCGTCGCCGAGCACTTCTTCGCCGTCTACGGCCGTCAGCTCGACGGCCGGCCGCCGGCCCCCGCCGGCGCCGACCTCGCCGAGGTGCCCGCGATCGCCGACGTGCTGCGCCAGGCCCG
Source organism: Dactylosporangium sp. NPDC000555 (assembly GCF_040300025.1). Taxonomy (NCBI): domain Bacteria; kingdom Bacillati; phylum Actinomycetota; class Actinomycetes; order Micromonosporales; family Micromonosporaceae; genus Dactylosporangium; species Dactylosporangium sp. NPDC000555. The sequence continues at coordinate 10,444 of NZ_JBEPDB010000097.1, forward strand.
CGGCCTCGGCGGCGCCGCGATCTCCGACGCCGCGCTGCTGCCGGATGACCCCGATCGGCCGTCGGCCGGGCGGCGCCGTGCGCTCAACCTCGCCACCCCGGTGCTCGGTGCCGGCGGCCGGCTGCGCGGCTTCGTCCTGCTCGGCCTGCGCGGGCAGGACTTCTTCGGCGGCGCGATCGGCGAGGTGCTGCACCCGCGGGTCACCGCGACGCTGGCGGCCAACCGGGAAGGCGGCGGGCTGCTGCCGGTCGCGACCGCGCACCCCATCGCGCCGCCGTCGGACGCGCTGCGCCGCACGCGGTACCTGGACATCGCACATCGGCGCTGGCGCCTCGACGTCGCCGCCGACCCGCGTGAGCTGCCCGGCGCCTCCAGCGACCGGCCGCTGGTGGCCGCGGCCGCCGGCGCGCTGCCGAGCGTCCTGCTCGCGGCCCTGGTGTACCTGCTGAGCTCGCGCCGGGCCAAGGCGATGGCGCTGGTCGAGGAGGCGACCCGGGACCTGCGCGCCGCCGGGCGGGAGGCGCGCGACCGGGCCGCGCTGCAGCGGGCGATCCTCGCCAGCGTCAGCGAGGGCGTCACGGTGGTCGGCGAGGACGGCCGGGTGCTGTTGCACAACCCGGCCGCCCGGCAGCTGCTCGGCACCGCCGAGGACGCCGAGCACCTCGAGGACTGGCCGGCGCACTACGGCGCGTACCGGCCGGACCGCGTCACCCCGTTCCCGGCCGACGAGCTGCCGATGGTGCGGGCGCTGCGCGGAGTGCCCGTGGACCGGGCCGAGATGGTGATCCTGAACCCCGCGCACCCCGACGGCATCCTGGTCAGCGTCAGCGCCCGGCCACTGGACCGCTCCGGCGGCGGCCCGCGCGGCGCGGTCGCGGTGCTGCACGACATCACCGAGCTGCGCCGCCACGAGACCGAGCTGGCGCAGTTCGCCGCGGTCGTCGCGCACGACCTGAAGAGCCCGCTGACCGCGGTGCACGGCTTCGCCGCCGTCGCCGCGGAGGCGCTGGCCGACGCCCCGCCACGGCCGGAGACCGCCGGTTTCGCCGTCGAGCGGATCCGGCAGGGCGCCACCCGGATGCGGGCGATCATCGACGACCTGCTGGCGTACACCACCGCGCGGGACGCCCCGCTGCACCTCGCCGAGGTGGACCTGCGCCCGCTGGTGGACGCCGTGGTGGCCGAGCGGACCGCGCCGCGGCCGGCCGCGCACCTGTCCCGGGCGGTACCCGACGGGGCGCCGCCGGTGCCGTCGGTCCGCATCGGGCCGCTGCCCGTCGTGTGTGCCGACCCGAACCTGCTGCGCCTGGTTGTCGACAATCTGGTCGGCAACGCCATCAAGTACACGCCGGTGGGCCGCCCGCCCCAGGTGGAGATCACCGCCTCGACCGGTGGCGGCGGCGTGCGGCTGGAGGTCGCCGATCGCGGCATCGGCATCCCCGACGAGGAGAAGGGCCGGGTGTTCGACTCGTTCTACCGCGCGAGCCCGGTCGACTATGGCGGCACCGGGCTCGGCCTGGCGATCTGCCGGCGGATCATGGAGCGCCACGGCGGCTCGATCGCCGTCGAGGACAACCCGGGCGGCGGTACCCGCTTCAGCGTCCTCCTGCCCCGGGAGCCAGCGGACGCCGCCCGCCCGGACGGTGGCTGGCGGCGGCTGCAGCGCCCGGCTGAGACGCGGGCGATCACACATGCGATGGCCCGGTCGGCGCCCGGCGTCGAACCGTAACGCGACATGAAGTCTCATTTAGAATCCTTGACATCGAGGCGCTTTAATTTCAACCTCTGTCAGGCAAGTTACCTAACAGATAAGGTTTGGAGGCGCCTCGTGAACCACCCCCTCAGGCTGGCCGGCCTGGGCGCCGCGGCTCTGCTCACCGTCGGCACCGTGACGACCGTCCTGGTCATGCGCGGCGCCGACGCCGCCACGGAGACCCTGCTGTCGCAGGGCAAGCCGGCCACCTCGTCATCGGTGGAGTCACCGTCCCTCGGCGCCGCACTGGCGTTCGACGGCGACACGGGCACGCGGTGGGCCAGCGCGAAAGGATCCGATCCCCAGTGGATCCGCGTCGACCTCGGCGCGATCCGCGGCATCACGCGCGTGAACCTCAAGTGGGAGACCGCGTACGGCAAGGCGTACCGGATCGAGACCTCGGCCGACGGCGGCACGTGGCGCACGATCTACAGCACGAGCAACGGCGACGGCGGTACCGACGACCTGACCGGCCTGTCGGGCTCCGGCCGGTACGTGCGGCTCTACGGCACCGCCCGCGGCACGCAGTGGGGCTACTCGCTGTGGGAGTTCAAGGTGTACGGCAACGCCACCGAGAGCACCCCGACCGCGTCCCCGCCGGCCTCGGGCTCGGCGTCCGCGTCCCCGTCCGCCTCCGTGTCCCCGTCGCCCTCCGCGTCCCCGTCGGCCTCGCCGTCGCGCAGCGCGTCCGCCAGCGCCTCGCCGACCAGGAGCCCGACGTCCTCGCCGGGCAAGGACCTGTTCGACCCGCGCAAGAAGGACATCGCGATGCAGCTGGTGTCCTCGGCGGAGAACTCCTCGCTGAACTGGAAGGCGCAGTACAAGTACATCGAGGACATCGGCGACGGCCGCGGGTACACGGCCGGCATCATCGGCTTCTGCTCCGGCACCGGTGACATGCTCGAACTGGTCCAGCTCTACGCCCAGCGGGTGCCGGGCAACGTGCTGGCGAAGTACCTGCCGGCGCTGCGCGGCGTCAACGGCACCGCCTCGCATGCCGGGCTCGACCCGAACTTCACCGCGGACTGGAAGACCGCGGCGGCGGACCCGCAGTTCACCAAGGCGCAGGACGACGAGCGGGACCGGGTGTACTTCAACCCCTCCGTCAACCAGGCCAAGGCCGACGGCCTGCGCGCGCTGGGCCAGTTCATCTACTACGACGCGATCGTCATGCACGGCCCCGGCTCCAGCCCGGTCAGCTTCGGCGGCATCCGCAAGGCCGCCATGGCCAAGGCGAAGACGCCGGCGCAGGGCGGCGACGAGGCGGCCTACCTCAACGCCTTCCTCGACGCGCGGGTCGCGGCGATGAAGACCGAGGAGGCGCACAGCGACACCAGCCGGGTCGACACCGCGCAGCGGGTGTTCCTCAACAACCGCAACTTCGACCTCGACCCGCCGCTGAGCTGGAAGGTGTACGGCGACCCGTACAGCATCCCGGCGTAGCCGGCCGCGAGGGTCTTCAGAACCGGTCGCCGCCGAGGATCGAGGAGATCGCCTCGGCGGCGCCCGGCTTCGCGAACAGATAGCCCTGCCCGAGCTCGCAGCCGAGGTCCTGCAGCGTCGACCACTGCTCGGCGGTCTCGATGCCCTCCGCGACCGTCTGCAGCTGCAACGCCCGGCCCAGCTGCACGACCGCCTCGGCGAGGGTCGCGTCTCCCCCCTCGGCGGTGATCCCGTCGACGAACGAACGGTCGATCTTGAGGATGTCGACGGGGAAGCGCTTGAGGTACGACAGCGACGAGTACCCGGTGCCGAAGTCGTCGATCGCCAGACGTACCCCCAGAGCCTTGAGCCGCCCGAGGGTGCTGATGGTCGAGTCGGTGTCCTGCATGAGCAGCGACTCGGTGATCTCCAGGACGATCTGGTGCGGGTCGGCGCCGGTCTCGGCGAGGATCCCGGACACCTCCTCGACGAGCCCCTCGTGCTGGAACTGCCGGGGGGAGAGGTTGACGTTGACCCGGATGGCGGCCGCGTCCGGGAACTCCTCGCGCCACCTGGCCAGCTGCTCGCAGGCCTGGCGCAGCACCCACGCGCCGAGCGGCACGATCAGCCCGGTCGACTCGGCCAGCGGGATGAACGTGTCGGGCCCGAGCAGCCCGCGCGCCGGGTGCTGCCAGCGCACCAGCGCCTCCACGCCGATGAGCCGGCTGGTCGGCAGGTCGACGATCGGCTGGTAGTGGATCACGAACTGCTCGTCCGCCAGGGCCCGCTCGAGCTCGGCGCGGTCCTCGGCCTCGCGCAGGATGCCGGCGTACATCGCCGGGTCGAACAGCGTGTAGCGGTCCCGGCCGGCGCCCTTAGCGGCGTACATCGCCAGGTCGGCGTTGCGCAGCAGCTCGCCGGGGTCAGGCCCGCCGTCGCCGTCGCCGGCCTTGGCGGTGGCCACGCCGATGGAGGCGGAGCAGACCACCTCGCGGTTGCCCAGCCGCAGCGGCCGGCGGATCGCGGCGAGCAGCCGCTCGGCGAGGTCCATGGCCTCGATCTCGGTGACGTCCTCCACCAGGATCGCGAACTCGTCGCCGCCGAGGCGGGCCAGCGTGTCCGCGGCGCGCAACTGCTGGTGCAGCCGCAGCGCGGTGGTCGCGATGAGCTGGTCGCCGGCGGTGTGCCCGAGGCTGTCGTTGACGAGCTTGAAGTCGTCGAGGTCGACCAGCAGCAGCGTGATCCGCCCGCCCCCGCGGCGGTTGCGGGCGATGGCGTGCTCGAGCCGGTCGCGGAACAGGGCGCGGTTGGGCATGCCGGTCAGCGAGTCGGCGAACGCCTGGCGGGTCAGCTCCTCCTCGAGCTCCTTGCGCTCGGTGATGTCGCGGATGCTGACGACGGCGGCGTTCAGCGGCTCCTCGCCCATACGGTTGGTGCCGATGATCTCGACCCAGACCCAGGTGCCGTCGGCGCGACGGATCCGCGACTCGACCCGGGCGGTGTGCCCGGGCCCGCCCTCGGCGACCGCCAGCCACCACTCCATGCCGGTCGGCAGATAGTCGGGGTGGGTGATGTCCAGGAGCAGATCGCCGGTCAGGAACGCGGGGTCGTAGCCGAGCACGGTGCGCACCGACGGGCTCGCGTACGTCACGCCGCGGTCGAGCTGGATGGCCACGACAGCGTCGGAGGAGTTCTCCAGCAGCGCCCCGACCTTGCGCTCCGCGGTGCGCCGGGCCGCGTCCAGCCGCCTGCGGTTGCTCGCCGTGCGGGCGGAGAACCAGGTGACGCCGAGCATCAGCGCGACGCACAGCGCGGCGAGCGTGCCGGTCACCGGCCGGTCCCCGGCCACCACGAGACCCACGTAGCCGGCGATGCTGATCGCGCCCATGCCGATGACGTGGCGCTCGGTGGCCAGCGCCGCGGTCGAGACGAGGATGAGCGTCACGCCGGCCGGGTAGACGGCCAGCGCTGCGGCGTCGTAGGCGGCGAACGCCAGCAGCAGCGCCAGGTTGGCCAGCCACCATGCCACCATGACGGGGGGCAGCCAGCGCGCCTCCGCGTAGCGCTGCCACGGCAGCGCGGCCAGTGCCGCCTGCCCGGCCCCGCCCAGCACCATGAGCGCGACCAGCCAGGGGCCGCCGTACCGTTCGAGCTGGACGTGGACCGCCGCGATCAGGATGCACCCGACGCCGATCCAGGTCCCCAGCCTGAGCTGGCGGGCCCGGTAGTCGCATTCGTGCTGGTCCAGCGCGCTCTCCGACATGATCACACCGATCGGGCCGCCGCCTGCGATTCTGAGTGCGGTTGTGGTGCAGTCGCGGTAGCCGTGGCGGGGTCCGGCGCCGACCGGCCGCCGGGCGACGCCGAGGCTCGGTAGGCTGCGCGGCATGGGAGTCTGGCGTCTCATGGCCGCCGCGCCGGCCTCGGCCCTGCTGGCCCTGCCGGTCGGCCCGTTGCCACCGCCGGCGCTGGGTCCGTCGGCGAGCCCGGCGGCGGCGGTGCCGTGTCCGTACGCGACGATCCCGACGGTCCCGCCCACCCCGCCGTCGCCGCCGCGCGAGGAGTCCGCGCCGGTGATCGGCGGCGAACGGATGGCCACCACCGGCCTGGCCGTGGCGGTCGGCGCGCCCGCACCGCCGACCCTGTCGGCGATGTCGTGGGTGGTCGCCGACCTCGACACCGGCGAGGTGCTCGGCGCCTGCGCCCCGCACCTGCGCCGCCGCCCGGCGAGCGTGCAGAAGCTGCTGCTGGCCGCGACCGTGCTGCCGAAGCTGGACCCGGACCTGGTCGTCGAGGCGACGCCCGCGGATCTCGACCTGCCGGCGGACAGCTCGGCGGTCGGCATGGTCGTCGGCGGGCACTACCCGGTGTCCACGCTGTGGTACGGGCTGCTGCTGCAGTCCGGCAACGACACCGCGAACGCGCTCGCCCGGGTCGCCGGCGGGGACGGCGGCGTGCCGGCCACGATCGCGGCGATGAACGCCGAGGCCCGCCGGCTCGGCGCCGACGACACCCACGCGGTCACCCCGTCCGGCCTGGACGCGCCGGACCAGCTGACCAGCGCCTACGACCTGGCGCTCATCGCGCGGGAGGACTTCGACCGCCCCGCGTTCCTCAAGTACGACACGATGCAGCGCTTCCAGTGGCCGCCGCAGCCGCCGAAGGACCCGAAGGGCTTCCAGATCCAGAACGAGAACAAGCTGCTCACCGAGTACCCGGGGGCGCTGGGCGGCAAGACCGGCTTCACCGACGAGGCCCGCCACACCTACGTCGGCGCGGCCCAGCGGGGCGGTCGCCGGCTGGTCGTCACCATCATGGGCGCCGAGATCGTGCCGGCCCGGGCCTGGAAGCAGGGCACGATGCTGCTCGACTGGGGCTTCGCGCTGCCCGCCGGCACTTCCGTCGGCCACCTGGTCACCCCGCAGGAGGCGGCCGCGCTGCACGCACCGCCCTCGCCGAGCGCCTCGGCCGCGGCGGCCGCCGCCGAGGCGCGCCCAGCGGCGTCGAAGGGCGCGACCGGGGGTACTGTGGGCGCCCTGTCCGCCGCGGCCGCGGCCCTGGTCGGCGCGGCGGCCTTCGCGGCCGTCCGCGTCCGCCGCCGGGCCCAGGCTCGCGGATAGGGCCCACTCGATCGACGGTTGTCGTTGGCGGCCGGTCGCGGCGACGTAGAGTGCGGCTATGGCCTACCCGGCGGAGCCTTGGTCGCTGCGCGGCCGGATGTACGTGTCGGTCTGGTCGCTGCCCGTCGCCGACCTGCCCGAGCTGCCCCCGGAGCTCGCCGGCGCGGTGCGCGTGGTGCGCTTCGGCCGGCGGGCGGTGGTGGGCACCGCCTGGGTCGACTACCGCCCCGGCGGCGACATGAGCTACCGCGAGCTGCTCTCGGCGGTGCTGGTGCGGGCCGGTCTGCGCCCACGGGTGACGATCACCCACATCTGGGTCGACAGCCCCCGCTCCCGCGACGGCGGCCGGGCGCTGTGGGGCATCCCGAAGGACCTGGCCGAGTTCGAGCTGACCGGCGCGCGCGCCGCCGCCGCGACCGAGGCCGGGCCGATCGCCGCGGCGCGGCTGAGCCGGCGGGGCCCGGCGCTGCGGCTGCCGATCGGCTTCCGGGTCACCCAGGCCCTCACCGGCATGGCGAAGACCACGCCGGTGCGCGCCACGGCCCGCTGGGGCCCGGCCCGCGTCGCGTGGACGATCGAGCCGTACGGGCCGCTGCGCTTCCTGGCCGGCCGCCGGCCGCTGCTGTCGATGGTCGCCGACGACTTCCGGATGCGCTTCGGCGCCGGGGCGGCCCGGACCGCCGCGTAGCCGCCGGTGGGGCCCGGTCAGGCCGGCCCGGTCAGGCCGAGCTAGTCAGGCCGGTGGCCGGCGGAGGCCGAACAGGGTGTCGGCGGCGTCGCCGGTCATCGGCTTGCCGAGGGCGCGGCCTAGGCCGTGGTCGCAGTCGAGCAGCTGCAGGGCGGTGGTCTGGTCGCGGTGGTCGACGCCGGTGGCCGTGACCGAGATCGACAGGTCGTGGAACATCGCGATGAGCCACGTCGCCATGGACAGGCTGGACCGGTGCTCGGGCGAGGTCAGGGTGAGGCCCGTGATGAGCTGCGGGTGGAGCCGGACGCTGTGCACCGGGGTCGCGGTCAGGTTGGCGTGGCCCATGCCGACCTCGGTGACCGCGAGGCGCACGCCGGCGCGGTCGAGGCCGTCGAGGGCGAAGGCGATCGCGTCGGCCGGGTCGTGCAGCGCGTGCTCGGGCACGGCCAGGTGCAGCTTGGCCGGGGGCAGGCCGGTGCGCTCCAGCACGGCGATGACGGTCCTGACCAGGTCGGGGTGGCGCAGCTGGGCGGCGGTGAGGTCGAGGCTGACGATCGGCGCGGCGTCGTGGGCCTGCCACGCCGCCGCCCGGGCGCACGCGTCGGCGAGCAGCCGGTGGCCGAGCTGGAACAGCAGGCCGCTCTGCTCGGCCAGCTGCAGCAGCTCGGCCTCCGGCACCGGCCCGGTCGCCGGGTGCACCCAGCGGGGCAGCGCGTGCATGCCGGCGATGCCGTGGTTGTCGAGGCGGAGGATCGGCTGGAACGCCAGCGTGACCGCGCCCCCGGCGACCGCCTCGGCCAGCGCGTTGGCGCGCTGATGGCGGCGCAGGTGGGCGGTGGCCCGGCCCGGGTTGTACAGCGCCCATGCCGTGGCGTCGTGGCGCGCCCAGTCCAGCGCCATCGACGCCTGGCGCAGCAGCTCGCCCGCGCTCGCCCCGGCGGCGGCGTGCTCCACGATCCCGGCCCGGCCGGCGATCGGGACGTCATGGCCGTCGATCGGCCACGGGCTCAGCAGCGCACCCAGCGCCGCGTCGGCGGCCTTGACCGCCTCGTCCGGGCCGGTGGTGTCGGGCACGAGCAGGACGAAGGTGTCCCCGCCGAGGTGCGCGAGCTCGTGCCCGCGCTCCGCGGCGACGTCGCGGAGCCGGCCGGCGACGCCGAGCAGCAGCTGGTTGCCGGCGTCGTGGCCGAGGAGCTGGTCGACGGCGGTGAACCGGCGCAGGTTGATCAGGCACAGCCCGAGCCGCGAGCCGGGCGCCGCCGTGGCCGGCAGCGCGTCGAGGAGGGCGGTGAGGGCGGCGCGGTTGGGCAGGCCGGTCAGCGGGTCGTGCAGCAGCGCGTGGCGGACCTGCCGCTCCAGGTCGCGCTGCCGGTCCCGCCACGCGGAGCGCTCGCCGCGGTTGATCGACTCCGCGGCGGACCAGACCTCGGTGCGGATGGCGGTGGCGAACCCGTGGGCGAGCTCGTCGAGCAGCTCGGTTAGGCGGCCGGTCGAGCGGGCGTCGTCCAGCCCGGCGGCGCTCGGCAGCCCCTCGCGCAGCACCCGGAGGCTGACCAGCAGGACCTGCGGGTCGGCCAGCGCGGCCAGGACCATGTCCTGCCCGACCCGGTAGCCGGCCTGCCGGTCGAAGTCGCCGTCCCGCAGCGCGTCGACCAGCCGCTGGGCGAAGCCCTCCAGCAGCTGCCGGCGCCGGGCCCGCCCGCCGGGCACGAAGCTGACGCCGGCGGGCAGCGTGCGGTTCCAGATTGCGGCGACCGCCGCGACGGCCTCGTCGGGCGATCGCCGGATGCCCCCGGTGCCGATCACGCGTGGACTCGGATGTGGGCGCGGCAACGCGCCGGCGCTGGCTCCGTCATCAGATTCCTCCCGCGGGAACCCCCGCCTTCAGGCGGGGAGGAAACGGAACCCCTGCGGAGCAGGGCACGAAAAGCATGAACGTCGCGACCGGCCGCGGCCGGCCCGGTGCGGCACCACCCACGACCGCGACCTCAACGCGGCACGCAACCTGTTGGCCGCCGGGCTGGCGGTGTCTGCCTGTGGAGCCGGCGTAAGACCTCAACGGGAGCCCTCCCGGATGGGGCGGTCAGCGGTGAAACAGGAACCCCGTGGGGCGACCCTTTCCAGGACATCCAGGATATGAAGCGCGAAACCGGGGCATGTGAGTTGCCTCCAGTGAATGATTATGCCGGGCCGGGGCCCGGCCAATCCAGTCCTATCGCCGCATCACGGACGATCCGCGCCCTTGCGGGCCACGGCGGCGAGCAGCGGGGGGCGGGACATTTCGTCGTCCTCGGGGTCCGGGCGCCAGTCGGTGATCGGGACCAGTCCGGGCTCGACGACGCGCCAGCCGTCGAGCAGGCCGTCCACCTGCTCCGGGGTGCGCAGGTATACCGCGGTCGGGGTGCGCCGGTAGAGGCCGCTCACCTCGTCCTGCTCCGCCGCCTGCACCGTGGCCGGGATGCCGTGCGACAACGCGACGTAGCTGCCGGAGACCGCGGCCTCGTCGAAACGGCGGATGATGCCGCCCGGATCGTCGTCATCGGAGACGAAGTGCAGCACCGCGATGAGCAGCAGCGCCACCGGCTCGGAGAAGTCCAGCAGCGCGAGGACCTCGGGGTGGGCGAGGATCTCCTCCGGGCGGCGCAGGTCGCCGCTGATCGCGCTCGCGTGCGGGTTGCCGGCCAGGATGTGCCGGCTGTGGGCGACCGCGACGGGGTCGATGTCGACATACATCACCCGCGCCTCCGGCGCCACCGCCTGTGCCATCTGATGCACGTTGCCGAGGGTCGGGATGCCCGAGCCGATGTCGAGGAACTGGCGCACGCCCTGCTCGGTCAGCCACTGCACCGCCCGGCCGAGGTAGGCCCGGTTGGCGTGCGCGATCTGGAAGACGCCCGGCCAGGCCCGCTGCACGTCCTCGGCGAACTCGCGGTCGACCTGGAAGTTGTGGAGCCCGCCCAGCGTGTAGTCATAGACGCGCGCCGCGTTGGGCGTGGTGATGTCCACCCCGTCCGGTACCCATTCCGGCAACCCCACCGCGCCCCTCCCGTCAGCGTTGTGCGGCCAGCCGCTCGACGATACATCGACGCGCGTCCCGACGGGCCCGCGCCGGCGGCGATCAGCCTTCGGGCAACTGCGGGACCTCGGTGATCCAGGTGCGAGCCGCGGCCGGCAGGGCGGAGGCGCCCTTGGCATACGTGGCGATGCCCGTCATCAGGCCCGGCCACAGCGAGCCGCGCCACCGGCCGCCGAACGGGGTCAGCAGTACCAGGCGCCGGCCGTTCCACCAGCCGTGGGTCTCGGTGCCCGCGCTGCCGCGGACGGTGACGTGCGAGTCGGGGAAGTCCCGCAGCAGGTCCAGCACCAGCAGCGTGGTGCGGCGGGGGTCCTTGGTCGTCTCGACCAGCACGCCGCCGCCGCCGTCGGCCCGCTGTACGGTCCCCACCGCCCCCGGGATCGCGTCGACCGCGTCGTCGAACGGCGAGCGCACCAGCAGCTCCCCGGCGTCGGCGGCGATGTCCTCGGCGCGGAAGCCGGCCCCGAGGACCGCCCCGGCGAGCCCGTCCGCGTATCGGGCGACAAGATCCTCCGGCGCGGCTCGATCGAGCCGGACGGCCGCGCGCAGGTCCTCGAAGCCGGCCAGCGGCGCGAGCCGGTGCCCGTGATGGACGGCCGCGATCCCGACCGTGGCGAGCGCCGCCTGCTCGGCCCAGAACGCCTCGTCGTCGGCCGCGATGAGCGCGTCGAGCCCGGCGGCGACGAGGGGTGTCCAGTCCTGCGGCGCGGGCCACAGCCCGGCGGCGGCGAGCACGAGCACGAGCCGGAACGCGGCGAGCCGGGCCGGCAGCGGCCACCCGGCGGCGGCGCCCCCGAGCCGGAGCACCTGCTGCCTGAGACGGTCGCGCCCCGGGCCGTCGAGCCCGGCGATCGCCGCCGCCACGCTGGGTTCCTCGTGCCCGGCTGTACTGCCCGCCGCGGCCGTGATCGCCGTGGCCGGTTCCTCGCCCGCCGCGGCCCGGATCGCGACGCGGCCGAAGGCCAGGTCCAGCAGCGCCGGACCGACGAGGGCGCGCAGCCTCGCCTCCTCGCTCGAGCGGCGCTCCCGCGCGGGCACGCCGTGGCGCACCGTCCGCCCGGTCGCCAGCTGCGCCACCGCGGTGAACAGCGCCTCGAGGCGCGCGGCGTCGCCGAGCACGGCCGGCAGCGGCAGGGTCTCCAGCGGGGACGGGTGGCTGAACCGGCTCACCGCGCCCGCGACGTCGGTGACGACCGTCGCGCCGAGGTCGGTGCCGTCGGCCGCCCTGACCCGCGCGGTGCGGCCGTCGAGGGCCGGGCCGTCCGGGCCGCCAGGGCTGTCCGAGGCGTACGTGTGCAGGCGCCCCGCCGCCCCCGTCCACGGCAGCTTCGCCGTCGCGTCGCCCACCGTCACCACGAGCCCGTCCGGCGCCGTCGTTCCGGCCGCGACCAGGCTCGCCTCGATCCGGTCGGCGAGCAGCCGCACCCCGAGGAGCCGGGCGACGGCGGGTGCGGCGGCCGGGGCCGGGCGCACCCGCAACGCGTCGTCGTCGAGGGCGATCTCGCGGGCGTCCGGCGCGTCCACAAGGGACTCGGTCACCTCCAGCAGCAGCCCGAGTTCGCAGTTACCGCCGGGCTCGGCGCTCGTGCACAGCAGCGCCTCCGGGGTGCAGTCCAGGCCGCCGGTGACGAGGACGCCCGCGCCGTCGGTCCACCACTCGATGGCGCCGGCGTGGTGGTGCCTCGGCCCGTCCGGCATCCGCACCTCGGGCTCCTCGATGTCGCCCGCCGTGGCGGCGTCCGCACCGGTCCCGGCCTCGTCGAGCGCCACCAGGAGGCCCACGGGGTCGCAGCGCACGCCCGAGGGAAGCAGCAGCCGGACGCGCGCCGCCCGCACGTTGCGCACGATCTCGCCGAGCGCCCGCCCGGCCGCGTCGAACGCGGGCGCGGTCACGCTCAGCCGGTCCGCCCCCGACGGGAACGGCAGCTGCTCGACGATCGGCACCAGGTCGTTGGTGAGCAGGAGCGGCTCGTCCGCCTCGGTGGCGTGCGGCCGGGCGGTCAGCAGCTTCGCCACCGCCGCGAGCCGCTCGACGCCGAGCGGCTCGATCCACAGCTGCTCCGGCAGCCGCAGCAGCCACTCCGCGAGGTCGGTGATCAGCGTCGGCACCGTCGCCCCGTGGGCCCGCAGGTGCGTCCACGCCTCGGCGTTACGCAGCCAGCCGTCCGGGGTCGCGTCGCCGGAGCCGATCGACACCACGGCCGCGGCCGGCGACGCGGAGACGACCAGCCGCGGCCGGAAGGCCCCGCCGGATCGCATCACGACCGGTACGGGCAGCACGTCGCGCACCGCGGCCGCCCCGCCACCGGGCGGTGCGTCGTCGTCGCCCGCCGCGGCGTCGTACACGACGGTGATCCGTGCTCCCGCCGCCCGCGCCGGGCGGAGGCACTCCTCGACGAACGCCAGGTCACAGTGGTGCGTGAGGACCAGCACCTCCTCGGCGCCGTCGAGCAGCGACGCGGGCGTCTGTGGGCTGTCGGCCGTGGCCGTCCATGCCGGGCCAGCTGTCAGCAACCTTCGGCTCCCTTCCGCGGCAACACCCTTGACAGATATACCTCGACGCCACGACCGTCCGCATCAGGCAGATCGGGCACGTGATTGGCCTGGGCGCCTCTCTTGTGGTGATTTCGGACGTCCAGACGGTACCGGCTGGGCCGTGCTCGCCGATCCCGAGGGCTGCTCCTTGCGAACGGGCGTCGACGCGGCGCACCATGCTGCCATGCAGCGCGATGAACTCGCCCTCACCGGCGGTGGCGGCGTCCGGATCGTGTACGACGCCTGGCTGCCCGAGCGGGGCGTCAGCGGCGTCGTGGTCCTGTCCCACGGGATGGGCGAGCACGCCCGGCGGTACGACCACGTCATCGCGCGCCTCGGCGAACTCGGTCTCGCCGTGTACGCGCCGGATCACCGTGGGCACGGACGCTCCGGCGGCAAGCGCCTGCTCGCGCGCCGCATCGCCGAGTACACGGACGACCTCGACGTGTTGTTCGCCGAGGTCCGCCGCCGCCATCCCGGCCAGGTGCCGTTCCTGATCGGGCACAGCATGGGGGCGATGATCGCCCTGACGTACGCGCTGGATCACCAGGCCGGCCTGCGCGGACTCGTGCTGTCCGGCACGCCGGTCCGGCCCGGCAAGGGCATCCCGAAGCCCGCGATCGCGGTCGCCAAGGTGCTCGGCCGCGTCGCCCCGAGCGCGCCGGTGCAGTCGCTGCCGTCCAGCCTGATCTCCAAGGACCCGGCGGTCGTCGCGAAGTACGACGCCGACCCGCTCGTGCACCACGGCAAGGTCCCGGCCGGCCTCGGCGGCGCGATGCTGACCCAGATGGCCGTCCTCCAGCGGCGCCTGCCCGAGCTGACGCTGCCCACGCTCGTGCTGCACGGCTCCGAGGACGGCCTCGTCGACGCCGAGTCGAGCCGGCTCATCGCGGCGCGGGCGGGATCGAAGGATCTGACACTCCACGTGTACGACGGGTTGCACCACGAGGTGTACAACGAACCCGAGCAGGACCGCGTCCTCGACGACCTCGACGGCTGGCTCAAGGTCCACTGAGGGAACAACCCCGGCCCGGGCGGACGTTGCAAGCTGGCATGAACGACGTGATCGCCGAGTACCGCAGGGGAGTCCTCTACTTCGACGCCGGTGACCCGATCGAGGCGGCGAAGATCCTGTCCGCCGTCCTTTCCGAGGAGCCCGGCAACGCCGAGGTGCGCCTGTGGCTGGCGCGTGCCTACTTCGCGTCCGCCCAGCTCAAGCGCGCCGAGCGGCACCTGCGCGCGCTGGTCGACCGGGACCCGAGCGACCACTACGCGTGCCATCTGCTGGGCCGCACCCTCGAGCGCCAGAACCGTCCGAAGGAGGCGCTGCCGTTCCTGCGCCTGGCGGCGGCGATGTCCGCGGTTCCCGACTATTCGGCGGCGGTACGCCGGGTGGCTGGATCCTCCTGACGCGCTGGGGCATCTCGTCCGCGACCCTCCGACCGGCTCTGCCCGGGGCGCCCCTTCGGGGTCGCCTCCGGCGGGGCCGTCGGAGGCGACGTTTGTCCGGCCTTGTCCGGCTTGCCTGACCGGTATCGCCCGGCCCGTCGCCCGCCGCACGAATTCGGGAGGCCCGGGGGCAGCGCGCCGACCGAAGATCGCCTACGGTGGCCACTCGTGAAGCACTATCCGTGGGGCGCGCTGTTCAAAGGGATCTGGCGGACGCTCCTCGCACTCGCGGTGACGACGGGCTTCGTCATCGGCACCGGCATCCTCGCCGGCGGTCCAAGCTTCACCTGGCTGGCGGTGGGCTCAGCGCTGTCGCTGGTGGCCGCCGTGCCCGGCTACCTGCTGTATCGGCTCGGCGCCCCCGACCACACCGTCGGCAACCGCGTGGTCATGCTGCTCGTGCTGACGCTCGCCTCGTGGCTGGCCGCCCTGCTGGTGCTGCCCGCCTACATGTCGCGCGAGGGCACCCCGACGGATGCCGTCGTCACGCAGGTCGTCCGCGGGCTGAGCAGCGTCTCGGAGGAGAGGTTCCCGGCCTACCGGGTCGCCGACGCCTCCACCGGCAAGGACCTCGGCCGGCTGCGCTTCCTCGACTCCGAACCGAAGCCCGGCGACCAGGTCCGCGTCCGCGTCGACCCGCGCGGCTGGTTCAACGTCACCGTCGTCGACCCGACCGGCCGGTTCATCAAACTGACCGCCCTCGTCGTGGGCGTGCTGGGTCTGGTCGCCTTGTTCCTCGGCGTCGGCGGCCACATACCCGACTGAACCCCGCCGACCGGCGTGCGGCACCACCGGGCGTGGGCCTCACAGCAGGACCGGCAACGCCACCGTGCCGCGGATCAGCGTGCCGGGCCGCCACGTCACCTCGGACGGCGGCACCGCCAGGCGCATGTCCGGGAACGCCGTCAGGAGGTCGGTGAAGGCGATCTGCGCCTCCAGCCGGGCGAGGGGCGCGCCGAGGCAGTAGTGGATGCCGTATCCGAACGCGAGGTGCTGGTTGTCCGGCCGGCCCAGGTCGAACTCGTCCGGCGCCGGGAACCGGTCCGGGTCCCGGTCGGCGGACAGCAGCGAGATCGCGACCATGGCACCGGCCGGGATCGTCACCCCACCGTAGGTGACCGCCTCCGTGGCCGTGCGCGACGTCGCGGTCTCGACCGGGCTCTCCAGCCGCAGGAACTCCTCGATGGCCGCCGGGATCAGCGACGGGTCCTCCCGCAGGCGCCGGTGCGCGTCCGGGAGCGTCAGCAGGGTGTACATCCCGTTGCCGATGAGGTTCACCGTGGTCTCGTGCCCGGCGAACAGCAGCAGGAACGCCATCGACGTGAGCTCGTCCTCGCTGAGGCGGTCGTCCTCGTCCCTGGTCGCGACCAGCGCGCTGAGCAGGTCGTCCGCCGGGGCGGCGCGCTTGCGCTCGATCAGCCCCCGCAGATATCCCACGAAGGCCGCGGCCGCCTCGGGCACCCCTGCGCCGCCGGCCGAAGCCGACACCATCACCGCCGTCCAGCGCCGGAAGTCCGCCTGGTCCTCGATCGGCACGCCGAGCAGCTCGCAGATCACCTGGATCGGCAGATGGACGGCGTACTCCTCGACGAGGTCCACGCCGTCCTTGTCGCGCAACGGCTCGATCAGGGCCGCGCTCAGCTCGCCGATGCGCGGGCGGAGATCCTCGACCCGCCGTGCCGTGAACACCTTCGCCACCAGCCGGCGCAGCCGCGTGTGGTCCGGCGGGTCGTTGGCCAGCAGGTGGTGCGTCAGCGGCGAGCGCACCGGAGCGGCCAGCGCGCGTGAGTTGTCGCCGACCCCCAGCCGCTTCGACAGGCGCGGATCGGCGAGCGCGGTCTTGCAGTCCGAGTATCTGGTAACCAGCCATACCTCCATGCCGTTGGGCAGGGTCACCGCACGCACCGGTGCCTCCTGCCGCAGCGCGGCATACACGGGGTGGGGATCGTTCCAGAACTCCTGGGTGAACAGCGTCGGCGACGTCACGCATCAACCGTAACGAATTCAGCCATCGGTGGGAATCATCGTGCGGATCGTGGCAGGATGACCGGCGTGGCGAGCGAGTCGAGGCATCTCAGCGTTCACGTCGAGCGGCCACCGGCCGAGGTCTACGCGTATGCCGCGGACCCGCTGCACCTGCCCGAATGGGCGCCCGGCCTGTGCACCGCCGTCGAGCGCGACGCGCAGCGCTGGTTCGCCGACTCCGGGATGGGCCGGATCGAACTGACCTTCACGCCCGCCAATCCGTATGGTGTGCTCGACCACGACGTGCTGCTTCCCGGCGGGGAGACGTTCCACAACCCGATGCGCGTGCTGCCCCACGACGACGGCAGCGAGCTCGTGTTCACGTTGCGCAGGCAGCCCGGGATGACGGACGCCGACTTCGAGCGGGACGCCGCCGCGGTCCAGGCCGACCTCGAAGCGCTCAAACGCGTCGTCGAGTCGCGCTGATGGCACGAAACGCCACGCTCATTCGTGCCGTGTCCGGCGCCCTCGTTGCCGGTGTCAGCCCGGGTGGGTAGGTGCGGCGCTGGGCGCAGCTCCAGTCGTGCGGATGCCTTGGTGGCGCGTCGGCTTTGACGCTGGTCGTGGTATCGGCGAGGCGGTCAGCGCTTCGTGCAGGTGGGGCCTGGGCGGCCCGGGAGACGCCGCACCCGGCTTTATCCGCGTTTTGCGGAACCACACCAGCGCCAGCAGCGCTTGGTAGCAGCAGGTCAGCGCCCGGGTTCCGCGGCGAGTGCGGCGTTCGGTGGCCAGCAGGCGCGACACGGCAAAGGACAGCGCGATAGGCACCACGGACGGAGTCCTCATCCGTAGGTGGATCTTCGAGGGTTTCGCCCAACTTCCAGCACTGTCCGACGTGGACGGTTTGCCCGTTGCGGTCAACTCCGACGGCATGCTCGCTGAGATCACGTCATTCGGGAATCTGCACCGGTGGTCCATTGGGACAGCGGTTGCTTGTTTTTGCCGTGCGGAGCATTCGGCGGAATTGCCGATCGGCCGTGCGCGGCATTGTCGAAAGTCGGCCGCGATGCACCGGTGGCCGTATATTTCCGCGAACCTTTGATGCGTTGCCGGACCGGCGGGCCGGCGCACCTGTGGCGTGCGTGCACGACGACGCTTCGGGACGGGAGTGGGCCTTCCGGCGCCGTCCACCTGGCGCGGCGCGGGTTCGCAGTCGTTGGCCGCGGTGCTGCTCGCGGGACGTTGTGTCTGGTCAGGTTGTGCCTGGTCAGGCGGCGTGACGGGCGGGGGCGGCGACGGCCCCTGCACCGATCCGCCACGCTGGTCGCTGACCGTCGGCGAGGGGCCACCGCGCACGCGGCGGAGCTTCTCGGCGTGACGTCTGGCCAGGCCCCATTCCCGATGCCGTGCATGCTCGCGGCGGAACTGCTCCTTCGCCGGAGAATAACGACGTGACCTGGTCCTGTCACGCATGGCAGCCAACTCCGCCCTTGAAAACAATCCCAGCTGCCCCATGCATGCAATTATCCCAGAACCCGACCGAAACCACCGCCCCGAACGGCAGCCCATAATGAGGGATCTCAACGAGGATGCCCTTGGTGGATCAGTGCTCACCACAAGATCCTTCTCCACGGTGAGGTCGAATACCGTTGTCTTGAGCGTCGTGGAAAAGGCGCGGCGGTGACCGTGTCAGGTGTGGACCGGGAAGATGCGCGACTTCCCAGGTGATGTCCGGGCACGTGTGAATGCGTGGCCGATACCGTTCGCCGGGCGACCGGTGGCGAGAGGGAGGACTCCAAGCGGCGGGAAACCGTAAGGAGCAGAGTACCGACGCGTGGCACGCTGGCGGACTCGCCCGGAGTAGCTGTGATCCGCCTGCGTATCGCAGTGGGGCTGGCGACATCCCCAAGCAGCTGATCTGGGCTGCGTGGCTGAAGGTAAAGGTAACGGCGGAGCGGCCGGGGCCGACGGCGTGACGATCGAGCAGTTCGAGGAAAGGTTGGCTGGCAACGTAATGTGGCGCCGAACGTGTCAGGGCGACAGGGGGCGCCAGCGCAGCGGGGTCGAGAGCACCATCGTGCTCGACGGCTGGCCGTATGGGGCCAAGCGATCGATCGTCGACTCGAAGTCCTCCATCGAGGCCGTCACGACCTTCAGGATCGAGCACGCGTCGCCGGTCACCCGGTGGATCTCCAGCACCTCCGGCCACTCGAGCACGCCGGGATCGCGCAGCACGCAGCGCGCGCCATAGCACGACATTCTGATCAGCGCGACCACGTGCCGGCCGGCCTTGGTCAGGTCGACGTGTGCGTGGTAGCCGGTGATCACGCCGGCGGACTCCAGCCGGCGCACCCGCTCGGCGACGGCCGGCGGCGACAGGTGGACCCGGCGCGACAGCTCGGAGTAGGACAGCCGGGCGTCGTCCTGCAGCTCGCGCAGCAGCGCCCAGTCCATGTTGTCCACGGGCACCTTCCGTTCCGAAACCCGATCGTGCGCTACGGTTTGCGCCCCGCACGTGAGCAGCGTAAATGACCGTTGATCCACTATTTCGCGCAGGTGGGTCGCGGTAAGACGATAGGGCTGTGAGTGGTCCGAGCCTCGACTTCGCCGACCGGGTCCCATACGACGCGTACGTCCATGCCAGCACGCTGCACTCGCTGCAGCAGCCGCTGAGCAAGGACCCCGGCGAGATGTCCTTCCTGATGGTCAGCCAGGTGATGGAGCTGTGGTTCGGGCTCGCGCGCCACGAGCTGCGCGACACCCAGCGGCTGCTGCGCGAGGACGACGTGTGGGGCGCCGTCGCCACGCTGCGGCGCATCAAGCTCGACCTGGACGGGCTCATCGCGGCCTGGAACGGACTGCGCTGGATGACGCCGGCCGACTTCAACCGCTTCCGCGGCCAGCTCGGCGAGGCGTCCGGCTTCCAGTCGGCGATGTACCGCCACCTGGAGTTCCTGCTGGGGCTCAAGAGCGAGCCGCTGATCCGCCCGTTCAAGCGGCAGGCCGACCTGTACGACGACCTGATCGTCGCGCTGGCCGCGCCGAGCGTGTGGGACGACGTCACCGCCATGCTCGCCCGGCGCGGCTTCGACATCCCGGCCGAGTTCCTCGCGCGCGACCACGCGCGGGAGTACGAGCCGTCGCCGGCCGTCGAGCGGGCCTGGGTGGAGATCTACCGCGACGACCGCGGCGACAACCCGCTCTACGCGCTCGGTGAGGCGCTCACCGACGTCGCGGAGGCGTTCGGCGACTGGCGGTACAAGCACCTGACCGCCGTACAGCGAACAATGGGGAACAAGCCCGGCAGCGGCGGCTCCTCCGGCGCGGCCTGGCTGACCCGCAGCATGGCCCGGGTGGTGTTCCCCGAACTGTGGTCCGCACGGACGATGATCTGATGACGCACACCGAAGACGACACAGAGGCCGAGGCCCGCCGGCTCGACGCCGGCGACCCCGGGCACCGGGAGCTGTTCCTCGTGCCGCCGGCCGAGGGCGGCGACTACCCCGAGACGGCGTACCTCGCCGGCAACTCGCTCGGCCTGCAGCCCCGCGCCGTGCGGGGTGAGCTGCTCGAGGAGCTCGACGCGTGGGCCCGGCTCGGCGTCGAGGGGCACCTGGAGGCCGAGCGGCCCTGGCTGCCCTACCACGAGCTGCTGCGCGAGCCGGCGGCCCGGCTGGTCGGCGCGCTCCCGGCCGAGACGGTGGTGATGAACTCGCTGACCGTCAACCTGCACCTGCTGATGGTGTCGTTCTACCGGCCGGCCGGCGGCCGCACGCTGATCGTCGTCGAGGACACGGCGTTCCCGTCGGACAGCTACGCGGTCCGCAGCCAGGCCGCCTTCCATGGCCTCGATCCGGACCGTACGGTCGTGCGCACCGACGACCCGATGGCGACGATCCGCGAGCACGGGGACCGCGTCGCGCTGGTACTGCTGGGCGGGGTCAACTACCTCACCGGCGAGCTGCTGGACATCCCGGGGATCACGGCGGCCGGGCACGCGGCCGGTGCGGTCGTCGGGTGGGACCTGGCGCACGCGGTCGGCAACGTGCCGCTGCGGCTGCACGAGTGGGGCGTCGACTTCGCCGCGTGGTGCTCGTACAAGTACCTCAACAGCGGGCCGGGGGCGGTGGCGGGCGCGTTCGTGCACGAGCGGCACACCGGTGGCGCCCTGCCCCGCTTCGAGGGCTGGTGGAGCACCGAGCCGGCGACGCGGTTCGAGATGGCGCCGGTGTCCCGCCCGCCGAGGACCGCCGACGCATGGCAGGTGTCCAACCCGCCGATCCTGGCGATGAGCCCGGTGCGCACATCCCTGGCGCTGTTCGACACGGTGGGCATGCCGGCGCTGCGGGCGCGCAGCGAGCGGCTCACCGAATACCTGCAGACGCTGCTGGACCAGATCGGGGCCGAGGTCGTGACGCCGCGCGACCCGGCGCGGCGCGGCTGCCAGCTGTCGCTGCGCGTCGCCGACGCCGGCGGGCTGAGCAAGGCCCTGCGGCACCGGCACGGGGTGATCGCCGACAGCCGCGAGCCCGACATCGTGCGCCTCGCTCCGGTGCCGCTGTACTCCACGTATCATGACTGCTGGCGGGCGGCCGCGGCCATCGCGCGCGAGGTGGGGGCATGAAGGACGTCGCCGTGATCGGTGCGGGGCTCACCGGCAGCCTGCTCGCCTGCTTCCTGGCCCGGCGCGGGCACGCCGTGACCGTCTACGAGCGCCGGCCCGACCCGAGCACCACCGGGCCGGAGCGCGGCCGGTCGATCAACCTGGCGCTGTCGGAGCGGGGCATCGACGCACTGCGCCGGATCGGCCTGCAGCAGCGGGTGCTCGTCGACGCGCTGCCGATGCGCGGGCGGATGATCCACCCGGTCGCCGGCGAGCTGGACTTCCAGCAGTACAGCCTCGACGGCCGGTGGGCGATCAACTCGATCAGCCGGGGCGCGCTGAACAACGCGCTGCTCGACGCGGCCGGCGCCACCCGCGGGGTGCGGATCGTCTTCGAGCACCGGCTGACCGGCCTCGACCCGCTAGTGTTCGCGACGCCGGCCGGCGAGGTGAAGGCGAGCGCCGACGTCGTCATCGGCGCCGACGGCGCGGGCAGCGCGGTGCGCGGCGAGCTGCTCGGCCTGGGGCTGCTCGACGAGTCCCTCGACTTCCTCGACTACGGCTACAAGGAGCTGACGATCGCGGCGGGCCCGGACGGCGACTTCGCCCTGGACCCCGGCGCGCTGCACATCTGGCCGCGGGGCACGTCGATGATGATCGCGCTGCCCAACCCCGACCGCACGTTCACCTGCACGCTCTTCTGGCCGGGCGGCGGCACGGCGAGCTTCGCGTCGCTGGGCAGCCCGGCCGCGATCGAGCGGCACTTCCGGGCGGTCTATCCGGACGTGGTACCGCTGATGCCGAACCTCGTCGACGACTATCGGCTCAACCCGGTCGGCCTGCTCGGCACGGTCCGCTGCGGCCCGTGGCAGGCGGCGACGCCGGGCGGCCCGGTCGGCCTCATCGGCGACGCGGCGCACGCGATCGTGCCGTTCTACGGGCAGGGCGCCAACTGCGGCTTCGAGGACTGCGTCGTGCTCGACCGGGTGCTCGACGAGACCGGCGACGACTTCGCCGCCGCGCTGCCGCTGTTCGAGGCGCGGCGCCGCGACGACGTCGAGGCGATCGCCACGATGGCGCTCAACAATTTCGTGGAGATGCGGGACAAGGTGGCCTCGCCGGTCTTCCAGCTCGGGAAGAGGATCGAGCACGCGCTGGAACGTGCGCTGCCCGGCCGGTACGTCTCCCGCTACGAGCTGGTCTCGTTCAGCACCACGCCCTACGCTCAAGTGCGTGACCGGGTGCGGCGCCAGCACCAGGTGCTCGGGGCGGTCGGCGCCCTCGCGATCGGCGCGATCGGCGCCGCCGTGGTCAAGGGGTGGCGGCGATGATACTGCGGCACTTCATCGGCGGGCACTTCGTCGCCGCCGGTCCGGCGTTTCCGAAACTGAGCCCGGTCACCGGCGACCTCGTCACCGAGGTGTGCGAGGCGGACGAGTCCACCGTGGACGCCGCGGTGGCGGCGGCACGGTTGGCCATTCGCGGCCCGTGGGGGCGCACCGGCGAACTGGAGCGCGCGGCCGTGCTGCGCCGGATCGCCGACGAGCTCGAGCGGCGCTTCGACGACCTGGTCGCTGCCGAGGTCGCCGACACCGGCAAGCCGGTGAGCCAGGCACGCACGCTCGACATCCCGCGCGGGGCGGCCAACTTCCGCGCGTTCGCCGACATCGTCGCCGCGTCGCCCGCCGAGTCGTTCACCACCGTCACCGCGACCGGCGGGCGCGCGCTCAACTACGCGGTGCGCAAGCCGGTCGGCGTGGTCGCGATCGTCGTGCCGTGGAACCTGCCGCTGCTGC
>NZ_JBEPDB010000098.1:0-31880 GCF_040300025.1 Dactylosporangium sp. NPDC000555
CGGGGCGCGGCGCCCGCCGGCCGGTGGCGGCCAGCAGGCCGCCGGGCACCGGGTGGTAGAGCACCCGGCGGGCGCGCACCGCGCGGCCCGAGGACATCGCCCGCACCGCCACGGCGACGTCCAGCGCGTCGCCGGGCCCGGCACAGGACAGTACCGTCGCGGAGGCGTCCAGCACGTGCACGGCGCGCGCGCCGGACGTATGCCGGGCCAGGACGCACAGCGCGTCCAGCGCGGGGGTCAACTGGGGGCCGCCGCGTGCACGGGGACCAGGCCGACCCGCATCGCGTAGAGCGCGGCCTGAGTGCGGCTCTCCGCGTTGAGCTTCTGCAGGATGTTGCTCACGTGCGTCTTCACCGTCTGCGGCGCGATGTGCAGCTCGCGGGCGATCTGCCCGTTGGCGCGGCCGCGGGCCAGCAGTGCGAGCACCTCCTCCTCGCGGCGGGTCAGCTGTGGTGGGGTGGCCGGCACGTGCACGTCGCGCACGAGCCGGGCGGCGACCGCCGGGGACAGCTGCACCTGGCCGGCGGCTGCGGCGCGGACCGCCCGGTGCAGCTCCTCGGCGTCGGTGTCCTTGAGCAGGTAGCCGACCGCGCCGGCGTGCAGGGCGTCGGCGATCAGCTGCGGCTCGAGATACCCGCTCAGCGCCACCACCTCGACGCTGGGCAGCTCGCGGCGGATGACGGCGATCGCGCTGATCCCGTCGAGGACCGGCATGAGCAGGTCCATCAGCACGATGTCGGGGCGCAGCTCGTGGGTCAGCGCCACGGCCTCCCGCCCGTCGGCCGCCGAGCCGACCGTCTCCAGGTCACCGCTGAGCGCCAGGAAGCTGCGCAGGCCCTCGCGAACCATCGCATGGTCGTCGGCGATCAAGATCCTGATACTCATCGGGGCGCGCTATACCCCGCAAAAGGAACAAATACCGCGCGCCCCGGTGCCAGGCGGACTACGCCGAATGGGGGAGGCCGAAGGTGGGCGCTACGGCAGAACCGCGGCGTGATGTGCCGGGGGCACGCCCGGCCGCACGGTTGTGAGCGTGACGCCCTACTTGTTCCGGCTGAGCCGGTTCTCCCTGGTGGGAGTCAGCGGTGTCGTCGTCAACAACGCCGCCCTGCTCGTGCTGCACGGGCTGCTCGGGCTCGCGCTGCTGCCCGCAACGGTAGCGGCTGTCGAGATCGCGCTGATATCCAACTACGTCCTGCACGAACTGTGGACCTTCCGGCGTCGCAGCCTGTCGCTGCAGCGGTTCGCGTACTTCAGCCTCGCCGGCCTGGCCGCGATGCCGGTCAACGTCATCGTGGTGCAACTGCTGGTCGGTCTTGGCCTGCACTACCTCCCCGCCAACCTGGTCGGCATCGCGGCCGGATTCGGGGTCAACTTCGCCGTCAGCTCGAAGTGGATTTGGAGTGAACGCACCGATGGAGCAGATCGTGTTGGCGGTCCTCACCCTGATCTCGCTGCTGCTGACGGTGCAGGCGGCTCACGCCCTGTATCTCATGATCTATACGTGGGACCGGCCGGAGGCGGACGCCAAGGCACGCGTGCCAGATCAACGTGCTACGCCGGAACTCTCCTTCACCGCAATCCTCCCGGCACGGCACGAGGAGGAGGTCATCCAAGCCACCATCGCCCGCGCCGCGTCCGCTGAGTACCCGCCGCACCTGGTGCAGATCCTGGTCGTGTGCTCGGCGGACGACGTGGGCACGATCGAGCAGGCCCGCGCCCAGGTCAACCGGCTGCGCGCGGTCGGGCGGACCAACGTGGACGTGATCGTGTTCGACGACGGCCCGATCAACAAGCCGCACGGGCTGAACACGGCGCTGCGCCACGCCACCAACGACGTCGTGGCCATCTTCGACGCCGAGGACGAGGTGCAGCCGGAGCTGTTCGACATCGTCAACACGATCATGCTGACCGACGAGGTCAGCGTGGTGCAGGCCGGGGTGCAGCTGATGAACTTCGACTCCAACTGGTACTCGACGTTCAACGTGCTGGAGTACTTCTTCTGGTTTCGCAGCCGCCTGCACTACCACGCCAAGAACGGCGCCATCACCCTCGGCGGCAACACGGTGTTCTTCCAGCGCGAGCTCATCGAACGCCTCGGCGGCTGGGACGAGACCAACCTCACCGAGGACGCCGACATCGGCCTGCGGGTCTCCAGCATGGGCGAGAAGGTCCGGGTGGTCTACGACGACCGCTACGTGACCAAGGAGGAGACGCCGCCGACGCTGCAGAGCTTCATCAAGCAGCGCACGCGGTGGTGCCAGGGGTTCATGCAGACCCTGGGCAAGGGCACCTGGAAGCTCATGCCCAACCGGCGGCAGCGCTTCCTGGCCTGGTACACCCTGGCGTTCCCGCACGTCCAGGCGTTGCTCGGCATCTACCTGCCGGTCGCGCTGCTGCAGGCGTTCGTGCTCAGCGTGCCCGTGCCGGTGGCGATGCTGTCCTGGCTGCCGGTGCTGCTGCTCGGTGCGCACTTCGTCATGTCCGTCGTCGGGCTCTACGAGTTCACCGGGGCGCACGGGCTGAAGGCCGGCCCGGGGACCGTGGTGAAGATGGCGATCACCTGGTTTCCGTACCAGATGGTGCTGTCCTATGCAGCCGCCCGCGCGCTGTACCGCCAGCTCAAGGGCGCCACCAACTGGGAGAAGACCGCCCACGTCGGCGCCCACCGCACCGCCGAGGCTCCGGAGTTGAGCAATGTCGGCTGAAGTCCTCACCAGGCCCAGGGCCACCCCGGCCCCCGCGCGCAAGCCGGACAAGGCGCCGAAGTGGCTGATCGCCCTGTGCGTGCTCATCGGGCTGGTCAGTCACGGGTGGAACATGTTCCGCTACCCGCTGTACCTCACCGACGAGGGCATCTACATGGAGCAGGCCTGGTCGGTGCTCCGGCAGGCCAAGCTCTCGCCGTACACCTACTTCTACGACCACGCCCCGATGGGCTGGCTGGCGCTGTCGGGCTGGGTCGCGGTGCTGCCCGGCGGCTTCAACGCCTTCGGCAACGCCATCAACACCGGCCGCGCGCTCATGCTCATCGTGCACCTGCTCTCGGTGTTCCTGATGTTCGAGACGGTGCGCCGCTTCACCAGCAGCAAGTCGGCCGCGTTCCTGGCCACGTTCGTGTACAATCTGTCCCCGCTCGGGGTGTACTACCAGCGCCAGGTCCTGCTGGACAACCTCATGATGTTCTGGATCCTGCTCGGGCTGTACCTGCTGGCCCGGCGGGACGGGCGGATCGTCACCGCGATGGGCGCCGGCTTCTGCTTCGGTCTGGCGCTGGTGACCAAGGAGAACGCGCTGTTCATCCTGCCCGGCTGCGCGTTCCTGCTGCACAAGACGGTCAAGGAGCAGCCCAACCGGCGCTTCGGCGTGAGCTTCTGGTGGTTCGCCGCCCTCGCGCCGGTCGTCGGTTACCTGCTCTTCGCCCAGATCAAGAACGAGCTCTTCCCGGAGGGCTTCAACTTCAACCTGGGTGCCACCACACCCGGTGACCACGTGTCGCTGCTGTACACCGTCTGGTGGCAGCTGCACCGCAACTCCAACAGTTCCAACGGCCTGTCCTTCACCGACCTGCTGCACGACAGCTGGCTGTTCAAGGACCGCTACCTGCTCATCGCCGGCACCGTGGCGACCCTGCTCGTGCTCATCTCCGGACGGCGCAACCGGCGGCTGCGCACGCCGATGCTGGCGTGCGGGCTGATGGCGGTCGGCTACGCCTTCTACCTGAGCCGCAGCGCACTGCTCGACTTCTACATCGCGCCGATGGTGCCGCTGTTCGCGCTCAACCTCGGCATGTTCTTCGGCTGGCTCACCCGGCGCACAGCGCAGGCCGGGGCGGCGGTGCTCGTCGCCTGCATCCTCGTGCCGGTGCTGGTCATGCCCGGAGGCTTCCTGGTGAAGTACAACGACCGGGGCCAGCTGGAGTTCAGCGACGCCTACCGGCTGCCGCTCACCCAGCTCCAGGAGCAGCAGGTGGCCTGGGTCAAGGCGAACATCCCGACCAATGCCCGCCTCATCATCGACGACGACATCTGGGTTGCGCTGCACGACAACAACCCGCCGTACAAGAACGCCCATCCGCACTACAAGGCCACGTCCGACCCGGACGTGCGGGACAAGGTCTTCCACTCCAGCTGGGAGAACGTCGATTACGTCGTGATGTCGAACAAGATGCGCGACGCCCTCCAGCGCGGCGGCGAGACCTGGATCATCGAGGCGATCGACCAGCACGGGCAGCCCGTCTGGCAGGCCACCCGGGGCGACGTCTCGCTGTCAATCGTGAAGATCGGGAACACGTCGTAGTTTTGGAGACCCTGATGCAATCGCTCAAGCATCGGCCCGCGGTCCCGCGCGGCAAGAGTCGCCGGAAACGGGCCAACGTCAAGCTCTCCCGCAAACGCCTGCTCCTGGCCGCCGCGGCGGCCGTGCTGCTGGTCATGGTGGGCCGCTCGCTGCTGCCGGCGCTCGGTATCTCCGCGCCCGGACTCGGCGGCAAGCCCACCGAGACGCCGACGGAGATCCAGACGAAGAGCCCGCCCGCGCCGCAGGTCGACCTGAACGGGGTCATGGTGCCGGGCGGTGGCGCACCGATGATCACCCTGAACCCGGGCCTGGTGCAGCTGGGCGGCACGGTCACCGTCCAGGGCTCGGGCTTCGACCAGGGGTCGGTCATCGACGTGTACCTCGGGCCGTCGTCGACGCCGGGTCAGAAGCCGCCGAAGGGCGCGGCCGCGGCGAAGCCGCACCAGGTGGCGACGGCGAAGGCCGGCAAGTACGGGATATTCACGGCCAACTTCAGCTTCCCCAGCACCATGACCCAGCCGGTCCAGGAGGTGACCGCCCAGGCGCGTGGCAGCACCGACAAGGTGGCCAAGGCCGACGCGTCGGTCGCCCAGGGCGCCGGCCAGGCGACGCTGTCGGCGATCGTGGGTAAGCCCGGCGACACGATCAACCTCTCGGTGAAGGGCTTCGCGCCGGGCGAGGACCTCAACGTGTACTGGGGCCGCGTCAGCGGCGAGCCGACCCTCACCCTCAAGGCCGACGAGGGTGGCTCCGTGGGTAAGACGCCGATCAGAGTTGGGGTCACGGCCGTCGGGACGACCAGTCTGGTGGTCGTGGGCAAGAAGAGCGGGGCGGCGGCAAGCGCGCCGTTCCAGGTGCTGCGGCTGTACCCGTCGATCAAGATCGCCCCGTACGCGGTGAAGGCCACCCAGAAGATCACCTTCTCCGGCTCCGGCTTCGCCCCCGCCGAGCGGGTCCTGGTGCGGCTCAATGCGGCCGGCGGGCAGCCGGTGATGGCGATCTCGACCGACGGCGCCGGCGGCTTCAAGGGTGCCGGGCTCACCATGCCGTTCAAGCTCAAGGGCGCCCAGGCGCTGGTGTTCACCGGCGAGCAGAGCCGCGCGGCGGTCTCGAGCGGGTTCACGATCCTGCCGTACATGCCGCAGGCCCGCACCAACGCCTACGGCGGCCTGCCGGGGACGATGGTGAACTTCTACGCCACCCAGTTCGCCCCCAACGAGGCCGTGCACGTGACGGTGCAGACGGCCAAGGGCGCCAAGCCGGAGACGGTCGCCGCGTTCCGGGTGGACCAGAAGGGCAGCGCCCGGGCGGTCGGGCAGTACACCATCCCGGGCGACACCGAGGACACCGTCGTGTTCCACCTGCACGGCCAGAGCAGCGACGCGACCGCGACGGTCAACTTCAAGGTCGACAAGTCCGGCGGACCGGTCGACATCCCGCCTGCCAAGCCGTATACGATTCCTAAGAACCTGGAGAACTGAGGCTGTTGTACTGGCAGGCGTTCCGCGCCGCCCCGGAAGCGTTGATCGTGCTCGACGCCGCCGGGGTGGTGCGTCTGGCCAGCAGCGCGGCCGAGGCGCTGTTCCAGCGCTCCGCCGCCGACCTCGTGGGACGCCGGGTCGCCGACCTTCTCGTCGGCGACCCGGCGTTCAGCACGCAGGAGCCCGTGGCGGCCATGGTGCGGCTGCCCGGCGGGCGCGAGATCGCCGTGGACGTGCGGGCCCGCACGCTCGCCGGCGACCCCAGCGGTCTGCTGGTGCTCGCCATCGACGACCAGAGCATGCCCGGGCGCAGCCGGGCCAGCCTCGAGCAGCGCATCGCCCGGCTCACCCTCACCGAGCACGAGCAGGGCGAGCTGCTCGACGACCTCATCCTCACCCAGGAGCGCGAGCGCGCCCGCATCGCCGCCGGCGTGCACGACGACAGCCTGCAGGTGATCACCGCCGCCACGCTGCGCCTGCAGCACCTGCGCCGCCGCCTGCGCGACCCGGACGACCTCGAGATCCTCGACAAGCTGGAGGCCTCCCTCGTGCAGGCGGCCGACCGGCTGCGCCGGCTCATCTTCGACTTCCGCCCGCCGAAGCTGGCCGACGACGGGCTCGTGGCCGCCACCGGCGACCTGCTCGACGACCTCGCCGAACGCCACGAGCTCGAAGTGCGCGTCGAGGACCGGCTCACCGCCGAGCCGGCGCTGCCGACACGCCTGCTGCTCTACCGCATGTTGCAGGAGGCCGTCGCCAACGTCGGCAAGCACGCCGACGCCGACCGCTGCACGGTGATCCTGGGCGAGCAGGAGAACGGCTACCTGGTGCGGGTCGTCGACGACGGTGTCGGCGCCGAGATCCTGCACACCGACCCCGGGCACCTCGGGCTGCTGCTCATGCGGGAGCGGGCGGACCTGGCCGGCGGGTGGTTCCGGATCAGCAGCGTGCCGGGCAGCGGTACCACCGTCACGTTCTGGGTGCCGCGCGGCGCCGACCTGCAATCCAAAGGAGCCCCATAGTGAGTGGCCGTCCGCCCTACCGTGTGCTGATCGTCGAGGACCACCAGGTCGTCGCGGAGGGGCTCGCCGCCCTCCTCAACGAGCACCCCGAGCTGCGCGTCGTGGCCCTGGCCAGCAGCGTGGGCGAGGTCGAGCACCTCTCCGACGTGGAGCGGGTCGACGTGGCATTGTGCGACTTCTGGCTGCCCGACGGCACCGGCGCCGAGGCGGTCGCGGCGCTGCGCGCGCACCAGCCCGACGCGGCCATCGTCTTCCTCAGCGCCGACCAGAGCGACCAGGTGATCCTCACCGCGCTCGAGGCCGGCGCGGCCGGCTATCTGGTCAAGAGCGCCGGCGGCGCCGACGTGGCCGAGGCCGTGCGGCGCGCCGTCGACGGCGAGATCCTGGTGCCGGCCCGCCAGCTGGCCAAGCTCCTGTCCCGCCGGCGCGAGAACGCGCGCCGCTCCCAGGAGCACGCCCGGCGGCTTGATAGCCTCACGCCGCGCGAACGGCAGATCCTCGCCCTGATGACCGAGGGCATGGACAACCGTGACATCGCGCGCGAGCTGAGCATCAGCTACACCACGGTCCGCAGCCACGTGCGCCACCTGCTGAGCAAATTGGGCGCCCGCTCGAAGCTCGAGGCCGTCGTCCGTGCCGCCGACTGGGACGCTCCTTCAATTGGTGCATGAACAAATCCGACATTTGTACGCTGACTGCATATTCCGCTGTCCGTAGCGTGTTGATCTGCCCCGCCGTCAAACGTGAGGACAGGTCAGCTCTATGGGTCGCACGCGCCTTTACTGGATTTCCGCACTGGTCGCGCTCGCCGTGGCAGCAGTGGCAGTGGTGCCACTGATGCAGAACAAGGACAAGAAGGTCCACCCGACGATGGCGCAGTCCGCGCAGCGTCTGCAGATGCCCCTGCGCGCCGAGGGCAGCCGCATCGTCGACGCCCGCGGCGAGACCGTGACGCTCACCGGCGTCAACTGGTTCGGGCTGGAGACCGAAACGTTCGCGCCGCACGGGCTGTGGTCGCGCAGCCTGAACGACATGCTCGACCAGATCGTCGGTCAGGGCTTCAACACGTTGCGCCTGCCGTTCAGCAACGAGCTGTTCGACGCCTCGGCGAAGCCCAACGGCGTCGACTTCGCGCTCAACCCCGACCTCCAGGGCCTGACCGGCCCGCAGATCATGGACAAGGTCGTGGAGGGCGCCACCAAGCGCGGCGTGATGGTCCTCCTCGACCGGCACCGCCCGACGTCGTCCGGCCAGAGCAACCTCTGGTACACCGACAAGGTCAGCGAGGAGCGCTGGATCTCCGACTGGGTCAAGCTCGCCACGCACTACAAGAACAACCCGCTCGTGGTCGGCGCCGACCTGCACAACGAGCCGCACGGCGAGGCCAGCTGGGGCGACGGCAACGAGAAGACCGACTGGCGGGCCGCCGCGCAGCGCGCCGGTGACGCCGTGCTCAAGGCCAACCCGAACTGGCTGATCGTCGTCGAGGGCATCGAGAACTACAAGACCGCCGACGGCAACACCGACGGCTACTGGTGGGGTGGCAACCTGCAGGGCGCCGCCGAGCACCCGGTGAAGCTGTCGGACCCCACCAAGCTGGTGTACTCCGCGCACGACTACAGCCCGAAGGTCTGGTCGCAGCAGTGGTTCACCGACCCGGAGTTCCCCGCCAACATGCCGGCCCTGTGGGACAAGCAGTTCGGCTACCTCGTGAAGAACAACACCGCCCCGGTGCTCATGGGTGAGTTCGGCGGCCGCTCGGTGGCCGAGAAGGACGAGCAGGGCAACAAGGATCTCGAGGGCATCTGGCAGCGCAACCTCGTCGCCTACCTGAAGGACAACGGGTTCAGCTACACGTACTGGTCCTGGAACCCGAACTCCGGTGACACCGGCGGGGTCCTGCAGGACGACTGGAAGACCGTGGACGCCGACAAGATGGCACTGCTGAAGAGCTACCAGGCGCCTCTGGCCGCGGCCGCGGAG
The DNA here is from genome assembly GCF_040300025.1 of Dactylosporangium sp. NPDC000555. Classification (NCBI taxonomy): domain Bacteria; kingdom Bacillati; phylum Actinomycetota; class Actinomycetes; order Micromonosporales; family Micromonosporaceae; genus Dactylosporangium; species Dactylosporangium sp. NPDC000555. The sequence continues at coordinate 8,786 of NZ_JBEPDB010000098.1, forward strand.
TAACACCGCAGCAGGCACGCACGGCCCTCCCCCCGCTGTTACATTCGCGGGGGGAGGGCCGATCTGTGCCTGAGGCAGCCATCGTCGTCGATACCGTGTGCGGCACGGGCTCGTGAGCATCGAGCGGATGTCCCCGGCCGGCGCGCGCACCCGGCGGGGGATCCGCCGCCCAGCGCTGCTGGCCGCGGTGTGGGCCGTCGCGTTCGCCGTCGCCCATGTCTACTGGGCGCTCGGCGGGAGGGTGCTGCTGGCGATGTCGTTCCGGGGCGCGGCGAACGCGGCGGCGGTCCTGGCCAGCCCGCCGCTGCGGTTCGCGGCGCTGTGGGGCGTCGGCGTGCTCTGCCTGGCCGGCGCGGGCATCGCGGTACTGCTGGGCCGGCCCGAGCCGCCCCCGGGGCGCGGGACGCTGCGACGGGTGCTTCGGGTGCTGGCCTGGGCGGCGGCGGTCGCGCTGCTGCTGCGGGGCGGGCTGGTGGCGGCACAGGACGCGCTGATCGCGGCCGGGGTGCTGTCGCCGCAGGTCGCCGGGGGAGCGGGGGAGCTGGCCGACGTCGCGCACTGGAGCCTCGGGCTGTTCTGCCCGTGGTTCCTGACCGGTGGGGTGCTGTTCGCGCTCACCGCGCGCCGCCCGCGGTGACCACCTGCCGCTGACGGCGGATGGTGCGCGGTGTGACGGGACGCACTTTTCGATACGAGACGGTTCCGTATCGTGGCTCGCGAGCTACGTTGATACGGAACTGTTCCGTATCGTTATCGCGAGAGCGTTCAGACCAGGGGGAAGCAACATCGTGGACGCATCTACCCAAGCGGCACCAGCCGACACCGGACATCCTCGACGCTGGGCCATTCTCGGCGTGCTCGTCATCAGCCTGCTCGTGGTGGTGCTGGACAACACCGTCCTCAACGTCGCCATGCGCACCATCGCCGACCCGCAGCACGGACTCGGCGCCACCCAGAGCCAGCTGGAGTGGGCGATCAACTCCTACACGCTGGTCTTCGCCGGCCTGCTGTTCACCGCCGGCATCCTGGCCGACCGGCTCGGCCGCCGCATCACGCTCACCGTCGGCCTCGCGCTGTTCGGCATCGCGTCGCTCGTGTCCGCCTACGCCGACTCGCCGGGCCAGCTGATCTGGGCCCGCGCCCTGATGGGCCTCGGCGCCGCCGCGGTCATGCCCTCGACGCTGTCGATCATCGCCAACGTCTTCGACCCGCGCGAGCGCGGCCGCGCCATCGGCGTGTGGGCCGGCGCGGTCGGCCTCGGCGTCGCGATCGGCCCGATCGTCGGCGGCCTGCTGCTCGAGCACTTCTGGTGGGGCTCGGTCTTCCTGATCAACGTCCCGATCGTGGTCGCCGGCCTGATCCTGGTCAACGTCCTCATCCCCGAGTCGCGCGACCCGAGGCCGGGCCGCATCGACATCGTCGGCGTGCTGCTGTCCATCGTCGGCCTGACCCTGCTCACGTACGGTGTCATCGAGGGCGGCGACCACGGCTTCGGCAGGATCGAGTCCTGGGCCACCCTCGCCGCGGCGGTCGTGGTGCTGGGCGCGTTCGCCCTCTACGAGCGGCGCGTCGAGTTCCCGTCGCTGGACGTGCGGCTGTTCTCCAACCGCCAGTTCAGCGCCTCGACCGGCATGATCGGTCTGGTCTTCTTCGCGGCGATGGGCGTCATGTTCGTCAGCGCCTTCTACCTGCAGCTCGTTCGCGGCTACGGCCCGCTGGCCTCCGGCGCCCTGTTCGTGCCGTTCGCCCTCGCCCAGATGGTCTTCGCACCGCGCAGCGCCGCGATGGTCAAGCGTTTCGGCCCGAAGGCGGTCAGCACCGTCGGCCTGCTGCTCGTCGCGGCCGGCCTGGCCGGGTGGATCTTCATCACGGCGACCACCCCGATCTGGGTCGTGGGCGCGCTGTTCTTCCTCATGGGCGTCGGCATGGCCAACGTGATGCCGCCCGCGACGGAGGCGATCATGTCCGTGCTTCCCCGTGAGAAGGCCGGCGTCGGGTCGGCCGTCAGCAACACCATCCGTCAGGTCGGTGGCGCCCTCGGTGTGGCCGCCCTCGGCGCCGTCGTCTCCTCCGTGTACCGCGACCGCATCGCCTCCGCCACGAGCGGCCTGCCGGCCGCCGCGAAGAACGCGGCTGGCGAGTCGATCTCCGGTGCGTACGGTGTGGCGCCGCACGCCGGGCCCGCCGGGCAGGCGCTGATCCAGCACGCCAACGACGCCTTCATCGCCGCCATGCACGGCGCCGCGATCGGCTCGGCGATCTTCGCCGTCCTCGGCGCGGTCGTGGCCGCCCTGTGGCTGCCCGGCAAGCGCCCGGCGACCGCATCCGTCCCCGCCACCCCCGGGAGCCTGGCGGAGGAGCAGGGTGTGCAGCTCGTCAGGGTCGCCGAGTGAGCGTGTGAGGAACCGGTGAGTAGCTTCGGGGTGAAAACTCGGTAACAATGGAAACCATGACGCTCAGCGTGGATGTGGCGCCTGACCAGGATCGGAAGGGTCCCGGCCGGCCCCGCAGCGCCCGGGTCGACGAGGCGATCGTCGAGGCGGTGTTCGAGCTGCTCGGCTCAGGCCAGAGCGCGGACGCCGTCTCGATCGAGGCGGTCGCGGCGAAGGCCGGCGTTGGCAAGGCGACGATCTACCGCCGCTGGCCCAACAAGGAGGCGTTGCTCATCGATGCCGTGCTGGCGATGAAGGGCCCACTGCCCGAGCTGCGCGGCGAGTCGGTGCGCGACGACCTGGTCACGCTGATCACCGCGATGCGCAACAAGCGGATGGCCCGGCAGGGCAAGGTCACGGCCTGCCTCATGCCGGAGCTGTTCAAGAGCCCCGAGATGACCCGGGTGCACCACGCGGTCATGGAGCCGCGCCGGGAGGTGATTCGCACGGTGCTGCGCCGGGGCATCGCCTCGGGCGAGCTGCGCGCCGACCTGGACGTGGAGCTGGCTCTGCTGGTCCTGTCCGGGCCGACGGTGGCGCAGAACATGCTGCGCTGGAACCCGAATGTCCCGGACGAGGACTTCGCGGAGAAGCTGGTCGACTTCGTGCTGCGCGGCGCGCAGCCCTGAGCTCGGTCCGCCGACACCCCGGCCCGGCCCGCCTCCCTCGGCGGCGCCGGGCCGCCCCGTTTCCCCGTCTGTGTCCCCCGCCGGTCAGGAGGTCTGCAGGCGGTGCAGGCGGAGAGCGAGCTGGACCTCCAGGGCCTGCTCCGGCTTCTGCCAGTCGGCGCCGAGGAGCTGGCCTATCCGCTCGAGGCGCTGGGTGACCGTGTTGACGTGCACGTGCAGGACCTCCGCGGCGCGGGTCAGGCTGCCGCCGACGCCGAAGTACGCCTCCAGGGTCTTCACCAGCGCGGTGCCCCGGCGCGCGTCGTAGTCGACCACCGGGCCGATCGCGGTGTCCAGGAACGACCGTACGTCGCGGTCGCGGCCGTCCGGGGCCGAGCCCAGCAGCAGACCGACGAAGCCCAGCTCGGCCGTGCCGGCGCCGGTGCCGGTGCGGCCCAGGGCGGCCAGGGCGGTCACGCAGCGGTCGGCGTCGCGGTAGGCGGTGGCGATGCCCTCGGGGGCGCTCGCCGGGCCGCCGGCGCCGGCGGTGATCGGGCGGCCCAGCAGCTTACCCAGGTCGCGGGCGACGAGCCGGGCGGCGCCGCCGGGGGCCTCGCCGGGCAGCAGGAGCACGACGTGGCCGTCGCGGACGGCGGCCAGGCCGGCGCGGGTCTGGGCGTACGTCTGCGCCCACGACATGGCCCGCTGGCGGATCGAGCCGCCGGCGAGGGCGTCCGCGCCGATGACGACGACGACGTTGGGGGCGTCCAGGTCGACCCCGAGACGCTTGGCCCGGGCGCGCAGCGCGTCGGCGTCGCGGACCGGGCGCGTGATGACGTCGTCGAGCAGCTCGCCGCGCACGCGGCCCTCGGCATCGGCCACGGTGCGGCGGAACAGCAGCAGCAGCGCCGTGACGACCGCGGCGCGCTCCAGGATGCGCTGGTCGGCGTTGACGAGCGGGCGGTCGGGGCGCAGGACGAGGGCGCCGAGGTTCTCCGCGCCGGCCACGATCGCGGCCACCCACAGCTGGCCGCGGCGCACGCTGCGGCCCTCGGTGCGCGAGGCGGCCAGGGCCTCGGCGACCGCGCTCGGGTCGGGCTCGGCCAGCTCGCCGACCAGGGCCAGGCGGCGGTTCTCGGCGTCCAGGACGAGCAGGGAGCCGCCGAGGACCTCGACCACGACCGCGGCGACGTCCTCGACGCCGGCGCCGCGCAGCACGAGCGCGGTCATCCGGTCGTGCGCGGCCGCGGCCCGCTCGACGGAGTCGCTGTGCGCGCGGATGACGCCGTTGGCGGCGGAGAGCTCCTCCAGGGCGGCCCGGGTCTCGCCGAGCAGCCGCGCGGTGTCGATCGCGACGGCGGCGTTGGCGGCGAGGGAGAGCAGCAGCGAGACCTCCTCACGGGCGAACGGGCGGGCGGAGCGGTTGGCGGCGTAGAGCACGCCGATGATCCGGGCGCCCAGCCGCAGCGGCACCCCGAGGATCGCCACCAGCCCCTCCTCGCTCACCCCGGCGTCGATGTCGCCGGTGTGCCGGAAGCGGCTGTCGCGGGGGTAGTCGGCGGTGACGTACGGGCTGCCGGTCTGCGCGACCAGGCCGCCGAGGCCGGCGCCCATCGGCAGCCGCAGCGCCTGGAAGCGGGCCGAGACGGAGCCGTCGGTGACCCGCATGTAGGTGTCGCCGCGGGCCTCGTCGGTGAGCGTCATGTACGCCACGTCGGCGCCCAGCAGCGTCCGCGCCCGGTGCACGATCGCGGCGAGCACGGCGTCGAGGTCGCGCAGGCCGGCCAGGTCGCTGGCCGTGTCGAAGAGCCCGGACAGCTCCTCCTCGCGCCGGCGGCGCCGCTCCAGCAGGGCGCGGACCCGCAGCGCGACGACCTTGGCCCGCTCGAGCTCGGCGATGTGCTCGGGCGGCAGGCCGGCGCTGCGCGCGGCGACGAGCGGGCCCTCGAACTCCACGGCGGCCGCCTCGCGGGCCAGCAGCTCGAGGTACTCCAGCATCGTCACAAGTCCTAGTGTGCGGTCCAGCCGCCGTCGATCGACAGCGAAGTACCGGTGATGAAGCCCGCGACGTCGGTGCACAGGTAGGCGACGAGCTCGGCGACCTCGGCCGGCTCGATGAGCCGCTTGATCGCGGCGCTGGTCAGCATGATCTTCTCGACGACCTCGGACTCGTCGATGCCGTGGGTGCGCGCCTGGTCGGCGATCTGCCCCTCGACCAGCGGCGTGCGCACGTACGCCGGGTTGATGCAGTTCGCCGTGACCCCGTGCGGCGCGCCCTCGAGCGCGACGGTCTTCGACAGCCCCTCGAGGGCGTGCTTGGCGGTGACGTAGGCGCCCTTGAACGGCGAGGCCCGCAGGCCGTGCACCGAGGAGATGTTGACGATGCGGCCCCAGTTCCCGGCGTACATGTGCGGCAGGACGGCGCGGACGAGCCGGAAGGGTGCGGAGACCATCACGGTCTGGATGTGGGCGAAGCGCTCCGGCGGGAAGTCCTCCAGCGCGGCCACGTGCTGCAGCCCGGCGTTGTTGACCAGCACGTCGGCGTCGAGGTGGCCGGCCAGCCGCCGTTCGATGCCGTCCAGGTCGGACAGGTCGGCGACCACGGGGACGACGCCCGCCTCCCCGGCGAGGGTCTCGAGCGCCTCGGCGTCGCGGTCGACCGCCACTACCCGTGCCCCGGCGGCGGCCAGCCGCGCCGCCACGCTGCGGCCGATGCCACTGCCGGCCCCGGTGACCAGCGCGGTGCGTCCGCGCAGGTCCAGCGCGACCACCTGGTGCGGCGTGGCGGGGTGAGACGTCGTCATGGCGGGAAACGTACGAGGCTTCGCGCGCCCGTCCCATGGGGCGCGCCCACATACCCTCAGCATATTCGGTGTGTGTGTCGCGCGACCGGTCCTTCGCGATCGTCCGATAGGGTGTCGAACACACGTATGAGGGGGGTGACCGGTGCGCGTGCTGGGGGTCGACCCGGGGCTGACCCGGTGCGGCGTGGCGGTGGTCGAGGGGCAGCCGGGGCGGCCGTGCCGGCTCGTGCATTACGAGGTCGTCACCAGCGACCCGGACGAGGACCTGGCGCTGCGCCTGCTCGGCCTCGACGTGCGCCTCGCCGAGGTGGTCGCCGAGCACCGCCCCGAGGCCGTCGCTGTCGAGCGGGTCTTCAGCCAGCACAACGTGCGCACCGTGATGGGCACGGCGCAGGCCGGTGCGGTGGCCATCCTCGCCGCGGCGCGGGCCGGGCTGCCCGTGCAGCTGTACACCCCCAGCGAGGTCAAGGCCGCCATCAGCGGCAACGGCAACGCCGACAAGGCGCAGGTGACCGCGATGGTGACCCGGCTGCTGCGGCTGGAGGTCGCGCCGCGCCCGGCCGACGCCGCCGACGCCTTAGCCTTGGCCATCTGTCACGTCTGGCGGGGCGGGGCGCGCGAGCGTCTCAGCGCCGCATTGAGGAGGGCCCGGTGATCGCGAGCGTTCGCGGCAAGGTGGTGGCGGTGTCGCCCGACGGCGCGGTGATCGAGGTCGGCGGGGTCGGCCTGCTCGTGCAGTGCTCGCCGCACACCATCGCCGACCTGCGGGTGGGGCAGGAGGCCCGGCTGGCGACCTCGCTGGTGGTGCGGGAGGACTCGCTCACCCTGTACGGCTTCGCCGACGACGAGGCCCGGCAGCTGTTCGAGCTGCTGCAGACGGCGAGCGGGGTGGGTCCTCGGCTGGCCCAGGCCGTGCTCGCCGTGCACACTCCCGATGTGGTGCGCCGCGCCATCTCCGCCGGTGACACCTCGACGCTGACCCGCGTGCCGGGCATCGGCAAGAAGGGGGCCGAGCGGCTGGTGCTGGAGCTACGCGACAAGATCGGCGGCCTGCCGGGCGACGGCGCGGCGCTGGTCGGCGTGGGCGCCGCGGTCTGGCCCGAGCAGGTCCGCCAGGCGTTGATCGGGCTCGGCTGGACCGCGGGCCAGGCCGACCAGGCGGTGGCCGCGGTCGCCGAGCAGCTCGACGGGCAGGCCGTGCCGGCGGTGCCGGTGCTGCTCAAGCAGGCGATCAAGATGCTGGGCACGATCCGATGAGCGGTCCGCAGCGTCGCGCGGGGGCCGCTCGCCCGCGGGCGCGGGTCCGGGCGGAGGCGTCGTGACGGATCCGTTGGTCAGTGCGTTCGCGTCCGACGAGGACGCGATCGCCGATCAGACCGTGCGCCCCAAGCGGCTCGCGGAGATCATCGGGCAGCACCGGGTGCGTGAGCAGCTCGACCTGCTGCTGCAGAGCGCCCTGCGCCGGGGCAGCCCGCCCGACCACATCCTGCTCTCCGGCCCGCCGGGGCTGGGCAAGACGACCATGGCCATGATCGTCGCCGCGGAGCTGAGCGCCGGCCTGCGCATGACCAGCGGGCCGGCGATCGAGCGGGCCGGCGACCTGGCCGCGGTGCTCACCAGCCTCCAGCGCGGCGACGTGCTGTTCATCGACGAGATCCACCGTATGGCGCGGCCGGCCGAGGAGCTGCTGTACACCGCCATGGAGGACTTCCGGGTCGACGTGGTGGTCGGCAAGGGCCCCGGCGCGACCGCGATCCCGCTGGACGTGGAGCCGTTCACGCTGGTGGGCGCCACGACCCGCAGCGGCCTGCTCACCGGCCCGATGCGCGACCGCTTCGGGTTCGTCGGGCAACTGGAGTTCTACGAGCCCGAGGAGCTGGAGCGGATCATCGCCCGGTCGGCGCGCATCCTCGACGTGCCGATCACCGAGGACGGGGCGGCGGAGATCGGCCGGCGCTCCCGCGGCACGCCCCGGATCGCCAACCGGCTGCTGCGCCGGGTCCGCGACTACGCCGAGGTCCGCGGCAACGGCGTGGTGGACCTGGGCGCGGCGCGGGCGGCGCTGGCCGTGTATGACGTGGACGAGCTCGGCCTGGACCGGCTCGACCGGGCGGTGCTGCTGGCCCTGCTGCGCCACGGCGGCGGTCCGGTCGGCCTGTCCACGCTCGCGGTCGCCGTGGGTGAGCAGCCCGACACGGTCGAGGAGGTCTGCGAGCCGTTCCTGCTGCGGACCGGGCTCATCTCGCGCACTCCCCGTGGCCGTGTCGCCACGGCGGGTGCATGGCGTCACCTCGGAATCCCAGCTCCCGCTGGTACCGTCGGGGGCGGCAACCCCGCGGGCGGCTTGTCCCAAACACCCGATCTGTTCAGTTTGGAGCCGTAGCTCCGGGTCTGTCGTGGTTGGTGCCTGGTTCGGGTCGATACGGTGAAGCTCATCGGGCCGGACCAGGGTTTCGTGGCGGACGCCGGTTTACGTGGTCTCCGACACACCGACTAGAATCGCCGCGATCCGCTGCGGCGGATATCAGATACCTCGACAGGGAAGGCCACCAATCGTGTATTACGCCGCGGAAAGCTCGGGCGGCAGCGCACTTCCGCTTCTCGTCGTCGTCGCCTTTGCTGCATTTGTCTATTTCCTCATGATCCGTCCCCAGCAGAAGCGCCGCCGCGAGACCGAGAGCATGCAGTCCTCGATGGGCGTCGGCGACGAGGTGGTGACCGTCGGGGGTCTGTACGGCACCGTAGTGGAGGTCACCGACGACACCGTGCTGCTGGAGATCTCGCCGGGCGTCACCGCCAAGTACGCCCGCGCCGCCATCGGCAAGGTCAACCGGAAGGCGCCCGTCGAGGAAGACGCCGCCTCCAAGGAGGAGTCCGCCGGGACCGCGGACACCGACTGAAAGCCCCGTTCGCAAGCCCGCTCTGTGAACCATTCACGCCGCGCGGACCCCGCCGGCGTCGTGTAGGGAGACCCGACAGCCGTGGCACAACCTCAGGCACCGATGCGCCCGAGCCGCCAGCTCGCAGTGCTTGCCGCCATCTTCATCGTGCTTGCCGCCATCGTGTGGTTCGGCGGCACGGGTGGATGGCGTGACCGGCTCGAGCCGAAGCTCGGCCTTGATCTGATCGGCGGGACCACGGTCACGCTGCAGGCCCAGAACCTGGAGGGGAACCAGCCCCCCACCAAGGCTCAGATGGAGACCGCCCGCCGCATCATCGACCAGCGTGTCAACGGCCTGGGCGTCGCCGAGGCCGAGGTCGTGGTCGAGGGCAACAGCAACATCGTCGTCTCCCTGCCGGGCAAGAGCGACGACCGGCTCAAGCAGATCGGGCAGACCGCGGAGCTGCGCTTCCGCAAGGTCCTGGACCAGACGCAGGACATCGGCGCGGTCGACCCGTCGGCGCCGGCCTCGCCGTCGGGCTCCGCCTCGCCGGCGGCGTCGGCCTCGCCCTCCGGCTCGGCCGAGCCGTCGGCGGCCCCGTCGGGCTCCAGCGCCCCTGCCGCCGCCTCCGCCGCGCCGTCGGAGAGCGTGGCGCCCGACATCGCCACGCAGCGCGCGGCGGTGCAGAAGAAGCTGGGCAACGACGTGTGGGCCGCCGCGCTGGCCGAGCAGTCCCCGGTGAACACCAACCAGGACGCGAGCAAGGCCGCGCTGTACAAGGGCTTCAAGGACCTGACGCCGGAAGAGGTCGCGGTGCTGCCGGCCTCGATGCAGTACAACATCCCGTTCGTCACCTGCGACAAGCTCAACCATCGGCCGGTCGGCTCGATCCGCGACGAGAACCATGAGGTCGTCGCCTGCGGCGAGGGCGCGAAGTGGCGGCTCGACGTCGCCAAGGTGCTCGGCACCCACGTGTCGAAGGCCAGCTCCGGCATCAACTCGCAGAACGGTCAGTGGACGGTCAACCTGTCCTTCAGCGGCGCCGGGCAGAACCGCTGGACCGACCTGACCCGCGAGGCGTACAACGGCGGCACCGACAACAAGAAGGTCGCAGTGGTGCTCGACAACGAGGTCGTGTCGGCCCCGGTGATCCAGAACGTCATCCCCGGTGACGCGGAGATCAGCGGTACCTTCACCAAGACCGAGGCCCAGCTGCTGGCCAGCCAGCTGCAGTACGGCGCCCTGCCGCTGTCGTTCAAGTCGCAGGACGCGCAGAGCATCTCGGCGACCCTGGGCAGCTCGCACCTGGAGGCGGGCCTGCTCGCCGCCGGCATCGGCATGCTGCTCGTCGTGCTCTACTCGTTCTTCTACTACCGGCTGCTCGGCGCCGTCATCATGCTCAGCCTGGTGCTCTCCGGCGTGCTGGTGTTCATGTCGCTGATCGTCCTGGGCCGCTGGATCGGCTTCACGCTGAGCCTCGCCGGCTTCGCCGGGTTCATCGTCTCGCTCGGTGTCGCCGCGGACTCGTTCGTCATCTACTTCGAGCGGCTCAAGGACGAGATCCGCGAGGGCCGCAGCCCGCGCAGCGCGGTGCCGCGCGCCTGGGTCCGGGCCCGCCGCACGATCATCTCGGCGAACACGATCACGCTGCTGGCGGCGGCGATCCTGTACTTCGTCTCGATCGGCTCGGTGAAGGGCTTCGCCTTCGCCCTGGGCGTGGCCACGATCCTCGACCTGGTGGTCGTGTTCCTCTTCCGCCATCCGATCATGACGCTCTTCGCTCGAAGCAAGGCGTTCTTGTCGCCGAGGGTCAGCGGCCTCGGCCGCGTGCTTGAGCAGCGACCCACGACCGACGCGGGCCCCGCCACCCGTCGCAACCGTCCGAAGGAGGCCTGACGATGAGCGCCAGTGGCATCGCAGCCCGGCTCTACCGCGGTGAGGCCGGCGTCAACATCGTCGGCCGCCGCAAGCTGTGGTTCACCGTCGCCGGCATCGCGGTCGTGATCGCGATCGCGAGCATGTTCCTGCGCGGCTTCACGCTCGGCATCGAGTTCGAGGGCGGCAACCAGTACAACGTGCCGGTCAAGGTCGGCACGCTGGACGAGGTCGAGAAGGCGTTCGGCGACGCGGGCGTCTCGGTCAAGACCGGGCAGACGATCGGCGACAGCCAGTACATCATCAAGACCGAGCTGATCAACGACGCCGCCCGGCAGTCCGAGATCAAGGAGTCGGTCGCCAAGCACTTCGGCATCGAGGCCTCGCAGATCAGCGACAGCGCGGTGAGCACGTCCTGGGGTGGCCAGGTCACCAACAAGGCGGCGCTGAGCCTCGTGATCTTCCTCGCCGCGGTGCTGGTGTACCTGATCATGCGGTTCGAGTGGCGGATGGCCGCGGCCGCGATCGCCTCGCTGCTGCTCGACCTGGTGCTCACCGGCGGCGTGTATTCGCTCGTCGGCTTCGAGGTCACCCCGTCGACCGTCATCGGCTTCCTGACCATTCTCGGTTTCGCGCTCTACGACGTCGTCGTGGTGTTCGACAAGGTGCAGGAGAACACCCGGGGCATCACCGGCTCCAGCACGTCGACGTATGCCGAGGCGGCCAACCTGGCGGTCAACCAGACCCTGATGCGCTCGATCAACACCGGTCTGGTCGCGCTGCTGCCCGTCGGCGGCCTGCTCTTCATCGGCGCCGGCCTGCTGGGCGCCGGCACGCTGAAGGACCTCGGCCTGGTGCTGTTCATCGGCATGGGCCTCGCGGTGTACTCGTCGATCTTCTTCGCCACCCCGGTGCTGGCCGAGTTCAAGAACCGCGATCCACGACTGCAGGCGCACGCCAGCCGGATCCAGGCCAAGCGCGCGGCGCAGGCCAAGGAGCAGGCGGCCAAGGCGTCGACGGTGGCCCGCGACAGCGACGGCGTGCCGATCGGCGACTCGGCCAAGGCGGTCGAGCGCTCCGAGCTCGCCGGCGCGGCGCCCCGTCCGGGCGCCCGCCCGTCGGCGCGGCCCGGCCAGGGCAAGCGCCCGCGCGCCGGTGGCCGCCCCGGTGGGGCCGGCGGCCGCAGGTAGCGGTCTTTCACAGATAGTGGATTCGTCGTACTGATGCACGGGCGTCGCGGTCGCGGCGCCCGTGCGCTTGTCCGAGCCGACTTCGGAAGGGACCCGGGTGGAGATCTCTGAGCTGGTCGCGAGCAAGGTGCTGGACGTGCCGGACTTCCCGAAGCCGGGCATCGTGTTCAAGGACCTCATGCCGCTGTTCGCCGACGGGCCGGCCTTCGCCGCCACGATCGACGCGATCGTCGCCGAGCACGGCGTGGACAGCTTCGACGTGGTGGCCGGGATCGAGGCGCGCGGGTTCGTGGTCGCCGCCGCGGTCGCCTACGCCACGGGCAAGGGCCTGGTACCGGTGCGCAAGGCCGGCAAGCTGCCCCGGGCCACCGTGGCGGCGAGCTACACGCTGGAGTACGGCGAGGCGATCCTGGAGGTCCACGCCGACGCGTTCCTGGCGGGGGAGCGGGTCCTGGTCGTCGACGACGTGCTCGCCACCGGCGGCACGGCCGCGGCCACCATGGAGCTCGTCGAGCGGGCCGGCGGCCAGGTCAGCGGCTTCAGCGTCCTGCTGGAGCTCGGATTTCTCGAGGGGCGCTCGCGCATCGCACCCCGCCCGGTTCATGCCCTGTTGACCGTCTGAATGGCGTTCGCGGCCGTTTCCGGACCTTTTCGCTGAAGGGAAATGCCGGTGGGGCCGGGTAAGCTTGCGGTTCAGAACGTTGTCGGCGATGAGGAGCGGCCGGTGACCGGCGACATCGCACCCCCCATTGAGGGTACGGTCGACCACGTGCAGGATGAACCGCAGGACGCCCGCGAGTCGGCACCGCCGGAGACGGCGGAGGCGGGCGGCGTGGTGCTGCAGTTCCCCGTCGCTCCCTCCGGCACACCCCAGCGCCGGGCCGCCGATCGGCCGGGCGAGCAGCCCCCGCGCCGCACGGCCGAGGAGATCCTGGGCGAGGACACCGAGGACCTCACCGACGCCGCGAGCGGCGTGACGGGGGCCGTCGCCGGCTTCGTTGGCGCCGCGCCGACCGGCCGTCGGGTGCGCGCCCGGCTGGCCCGCTTCAACGCGCCCTGGCAGAGTCCGTCGGTCAGCGAGGTGCTCGAGCCGCTGATCGCCCAGCACAAGGCGAGCCACCCCAAGGCTGACGTGCGGCTGCTGCAGCGGGCGTATGACATGGCCGAGCACTTCCACAAGGGGCAGTACCGCAAGTCCGGCGACCCCTACATCACGCACCCGCTCGCCGTGGCCACGATCCTCGCCGACCTGGGCATGGACACCACGACCCTGGTCGCGGCGCTGCTGCACGACACGATCGAGGACACCGAATACACGATCGAGCGCATGCAGGTCGACTTCGGCGGCGAGGTCACGCTGCTCGTCGACGGCGTCACGAAGCTGGACAAGGTCAAGCTCGGCGACGCGGCGAAGGCCGAGACGATCCGCAAGATGGTCGTGGCCATGGCCAAGGACCCGCGGGTGCTGGTGATCAAGCTCGCCGACCGGCTGCACAACATGCGCACGCTGACCTTCCTGCCCCGCCCGAAGCAGGAGCAGAAGGCCAAGGAGACGCTGGAGATCCTGGCGCCGCTGGCGCACCGGCTGGGCATGAACACGATCAAGTGGGAGCTGGAGGACCTGGCGTTCCGCACGCTGTTCCCCAAGCGCTTCGACGAGATCAGCCGGCTCATCGCCGAGCACACGCCCCAGCGCGACTCGCTGCTGCGCACCGTGACCCAGAAGGTCGCCAACGACCTCAAGGCCGCCAAGATCAAGTCGGAGGTCACCGGGCGGCCGAAGCACCTCTACTCCGTGTACCAGAAGATGATCGTCCGGGGCCGCGACTTCGGCGACATCTACGACCTCGTCGGCGTGCGCATCCTGGTCGACACGGTGCGCGACTGCTACGCGGCACTCGGCGTGATCCACGCGAACTGGCAACCCGTCCCGGGTCGGTTCAAGGACTACATCGCCATGCCGAAGTTCAACATGTACCAGTCGCTGCACACGACGGTCATCGGACCCACCGGCAAGCCCGTCGAGCTGCAGATCCGCACTTACGCGATGCACCGCACCGCGGAGTACGGCATCGCCGCGCACTGGCGGTACAAGGAGACCAAGAACGCCACGATCGCCGGGCCGCCGGCGCACATCGACGAGATGACGTGGCTGCGCCAGCTGCTGGACTGGCAGCGGGAGGCGAGCGACCCGAGCGAGTTCCTCGACGCGCTGCGCTTCGACCTGTCCAGCCAGGAGGTGTATGTCTTCACGCCCAAGGGCGACGTGATCGCGCTGCCCACCGGCTCGACCCCGGTCGACTTCGCCTACGCGGTGCACACCGAGGTCGGGCACAAGTGCATCGGCGCGCGGGTCAACGGCAAGCTCGTGCCGCTGGAGAGCACGCTGTCCAACGGCGACGTCATCGAGATCTTCACGTCGAAGTCCGAGACGGCCGGCCCCACCCAGGACTGGCTGGGCTTCGTCAAGAGCCCTCGGGCGCGCACCAAGATCCGGCAGTACTTCAACAAGGAGCGCCGCGAGGAGGCGATCGAGGCCGGCAAGGAGGCGATCGTCAAGGCGATGCGCAAGCAGGGGCTGCCGCTGCAGCGCCTGCTCACGTCCGAGTCGCTGATGACCATCGCCCGCGAGCTGCACCTGATCGACGTGGCGGCCCTCTACGCCGCCGTCGGCGACGGGCAGGCCTCGGCCCAGTCGATCGTCCAGCGCCTGGTCGCCGGCTACGGCGGCGAGGAGGGCGCGGTCGAGGACATCGCCGAGACCGCGATACCGACCCGGCCGGCCCGCACCCGCACCGCCGCCTCCGACCCCGGCGTCGAGGTGCTCGGCGTCGACGATGTCTGGATCAAGCTGGCCCGCTGCTGCACCCCAGTCCCCGGCGACGCGGTCTTCGGCTTCGTGACCCGTTCCGGCGGCGTGAGCGTGCACCGCGACGACTGCGCCAACGCGGGGGACCTCAAGGAGCAGCCCGAGCGGGTGCTCGAGGTCAGCTGGAAGCCGACGAGCGCCTCGACGTTCCTGGTCGCGATCCAGGTGGAGGCCCTCGACCGGCACAAGCTGCTCGCCGATGTCACGCGCGTGCTGTCCGACGAGAAGGTCAACATCCTCTCGGCGACGGTGACGACCACGCGCGACCGGGTCGCGATCAGCCGGTTCAGCTTCGAGATGGCCGACCCGAAGCACCTCAACCACCTGCTGGCGGCGGTCCGGCGCATCGACGGCGTCTACGACGCCTACCGGGTCACATCCGGCGCCTGAAGCCCCCCTCTCCGGTAAACAGCAGGGCCGCCACGGCAGTTGCCGCGGCGGCCCCTCAGTGACCGTTCGTTACGGAGTCGGGGCGCTCATCGTCAGGCTCTTGATGCGCACCTCGGTCTTCGGCTTGCCCTCGCTCTGGGCGGCCGACGGCTCGGCGGACGGATCGGCCACGACCCCGGCCTCGGCGACCTTCTTGATCAGGTCGAGGCCCTCGGTGACCCGGCCGACGACCGTGTAGTTGGCGGGCAGATCCGCGATGTCCTTGTAGACGATGAAGAACTGGCTGCCGGTCGACGCGGGCTGGCCGTTGTTGGCCATCGCGACCACGCCCTCGGCGTAGGCCGGGCGCTTGCCGGTCGGCAGGTTCTCCTCGGCGTAGCGGTAGGACGGGCCACCGTAGCCGCTGCCGAACGGGTCGCCGCACTGCAGCACGTAGATGTTCTGCAGGACCAGGCGGTGGCAGATCGAGTCGTCGAAGTACTTCTTGCTGGCCAGATACGTGAAGCTCTGCGCGGTGCAGGGTGCGTGCGCGGTGTCGACCTCGATCTTGACGTTGCCGACGCTCGTGTCCAGCGTCATCGTCTGGGTGCCGGTGCGCGCCTCACCGCTCGCCGGGGGCTTGCCCACGTCCTTGGTGTTCTTCGCGAGCTCCGGGTCGGCCGACGCGCTGGCGCTCGGGTCGACCATCGGCAGCCAGGAGCAGATCGTCGGCGTGGGCGAGGCCGACGGGTCGGCCGCGGCCTCGTTCTGCTTGCCGTTGTCGCTGGTCAGGGCGACCACAACCCAGGCCGCGGCGAGCAGGACGACCAGGGCGCCGGCCCCGGCGGCGATCGTCGTGTTTCGGCGCCGCCGGACCCGGGACTGCTCGGCGCGTACGGCCATCTCCCGCTCCAGCCGCACACGCGCCGCGGCGCGTTGACGGTCCCGGTTGGTGGTCACGGTTGTTACTCCTTGCTCAACAGGGGCTCAAACAGGAATCAGAGCTCAGATCGATCGTGTCGGCTTACGACTTGGTGCTGGAACCGCCGGCCGAGGGGGCGGCCGAGGCGGACGCCGACGCCGGGGCGGAGGCGTCGGCCGACGGGGCCGGCTCCGGGGCGGACTCCTCGGGCGCGATGTCGGTGACGGTCAGCGAGCTGATCTTCACCTCTTCGTTGGGCTTGCCACCGCCGGCCTGGATGGAGCCGTCGTTGCCCGCGGCGCCGATCTTCTGCAGCACGTCGAGGCCGCGCGTGATGGTACCGAAGATCGTGTAGTCGGCCGGGAGCTGCACGTCCTTGAAGACCAGGAAGAACTGACTGCTGTTGCTGTCCGGCTGGGACGAGTGTGCCATCGCGACGGTACCGGCCGGGTACAGCGCCCTGTCGCCGGCCGGATCGGCGGACGCCGGGGCGCTCGGGTCGGCCGAGGGCTCCACCGGCGACGGAACGTTCTCGTTCGGGAAGCGGTAGGCGGGACCGCCGCTGCCGGTGCCCGACGGGTCGCCGCACTGCAGGATCTCGTCGGTGACCCGATGGCAGGTGGTGTTGTCGAAGAACTTCTTGCTCGCCAGGTAGGAGATGCTGTTGACCGTGCACGACGCCCTGCTCGGGTCGAGCTTGGCGGTCACGCTGCCCTGGCCGAGGCTGATGGTCATGGTCTTGACACCGTTCTTGACCACGTCCTTCGTCGGCGGCCTGCCCACGTCGGTGATGCCGCTGCCGGGGTCCACGGGGGTATACGCGCAGTCGGCGGCCCTGGCCGGTGCCGGGGAGAAGCCGCCGGTCTTCCAGATCACGCCCACGACCAGCAAGGCGAGCACCACGGCGCTGCCGATCCCCGCCTGCCATTGGCGGCGGCGCCGCGCCACGGCCGCCCTCCGGGCGATCTGCCGCTCGGTCTTGGCCCGCGCCAGAGCGCGCTGCCGGCTCTTACTGGAAGCCACCGGTGCTCCCCTCCAGGAAAATACATTTGGGTGCCACGTCACACGCCCGCCAGAGTGTACGGGTAGAACCCGCAATGCGGGTCGCCGCCCGGTCACGGTTGGCTGTGTCTGACCTCCGGATAGGGTCTAGCTGGAGCTCAGCAGGACATCGACAGGGAGGAGCGCCGCCGTGCTGGTCGCCGGTTTCCCCGCCCAGGCGTTCGGGACCAACTGTTTCGTGGTGGCCCCTGCGCCGGGTGAGCAGTGCGTGGTCATCGACCCCGGGGTCGGGGTCGCCGACCGGCTGGACGAGGTGCTCGCCGAGCACCGGCTCCAGCCCGCCGCGGTCCTGCTCACCCACGGCCACCTCGACCATACGTTCTCCGTGACCCCGGTCTGCGGCGCCCGCGGGATCACCGCCTACATCCATCCGGACGACGCCGAGCTGCTCGCCGACCCGGCCAAGGGCCTCAGCGCCGATCTCAGCGAGCTGTTCGGCGGCCGGCTGACGTGGACCGAGCCGGAGGACGTGGCGCCGCTCGAGGACGGCCTGGTGCTCAAGATCGCCGGGCTGGAGCTGGTCGTCGACCACGCGCCCGGGCACACCCGCGGCTCGGTGATGTTCCGCAGCGAGCCCGGCGGCGAGGCGGGTGGCGAACGGCTGTGCTTCTCCGGCGACGTGCTCTTCCGCGACTCGATCGGCCGGACCGACCTGCCCGGCGGGAGCATGCCGCAGATGCTGGCGAGCCTGCGCGACAAGGTGCTCACGCTGCCCGACGACACGATCGTCCTGCCCGGCCACGGTCCCGAGACGACCATCGGGCGCGAGCGGGCCCGCAATCCGTACCTTCGTGAGGCGCTCGAGGCGCCGCGTAAAGGCTGGTAGAGATCGATGACCCGACCCACGCCGCTGTCCGGCTTCCCGGAGTGGCTCCCCGCGCAGCGCCTCGCCGAGCAGCGGGTGCTCGACCGGCTGCGCCGCACGTTCGAGCTCTACGGCTTCTCGCCGCTGGAGACCCGGGCGGTCGAGCCGCTGGACCAGCTGCTGCGCAAGGGGGAGACCTCCAAGGAGGTGTACACCCTGCGCCGGCTCCAGGCGGGGGAAGGCGACGACGAGCAGAGCCTGGGGTTGCACTTCGACCTGACCGTTCCGTTTGCCCGCTATGTGCTTGAGAATGCCGGTAAGTTGCAGTTTCCCTTCCGGCGATACCAGATCCAGAAAGTATGGCGGGGCGAGAAGCCGCAGGCCGGACGCTACCGCGAGTTTCTGCAGGCCGACATCGACATCGTCGACCGCGACACCCTTCCGCCCCACTATGAGGCCGAGATCCCGCTGGTCATCGGCGATGCGCTGCGCTCGCTGCCGATTCCGCCCGTCCGGATCATGGTCAACAACCGCAAGCTCTGCGAGGGCTTCTACCGCGGCCTGGGCCTGGAGGATCCCGAGGAGATTCTCAGGATCATCGACAAGCTGGACAAGATCGGCCCGAACGCCGTGACCCAGCTGATCCTGCGGGCCGGTGGCAGTGAGGCGCAGGCCAAGGCGTGTCTCGCGCTGGCCGAGATCCGTGCCGGGGACGCCTCGTTCGCCGACGCCGTGCGCGCGCTCGGCGTCGAGCACCCGCTGCTGGACGAGGGCGTGGCCGAGCTCGCCGCGGTGGTGGAGACCGCCCGCGAGCACTCGCCCGGCCTGGTCGAGGCGACCCTGAAGATCGCCCGTGGCCTGGACTACTACACCGGCACCGTCTACGAGACGGAGCTGGCCGGCTACGAGCAGTACGGCTCCATCTGCTCCGGCGGCCGGTACGACAACCTGGCCAGCGCCGGCAACGACGTCTTCCCCGGCGTCGGCATCTCCATCGGCGTGTCGCGCCTGCTGGGGCTGCTCTTCGACAACGACGCGCTCGCGGTGAGCCGCCCGACACCGACGGCGGTGCTCGTGGCGCTGTGGAGCGAGCAGGACCGGGCCGCCAGCAACCGCATCGCCGCCGACCTGCGCGCCCGCGGGATCGCCACCGAGGTGGCGCCCGTGCCGGCGAAGCTGGGCAAGCAGATCCGCTACGCGGAGCGGCGCGGGATCCCCTATGTCTGGTTCCCGGCCGGCGCCTCGGCCGAGGGCGGAGATCAGGTCAAGGACATCCGCTCGGGCGAGCAGGTGGCCGCGTCCAGCACCGGGTGGAACCCCCCGGCCGACGACCTGGCGCCGATCCTGCGGTGAGAGAATGGTACGTCTTGCGTAGTTCGCCGAAGGAGACCCCGTGATCCGATCCCATGAGTCCGGCACCCTGCGTGCCGCCGACGCCGGAACGACCGTGACGCTGGCCGGCTGGGTGGCCCGCCGCCGCGACCACGGCGGGGTCATCTTCGTGGATCTGCGCGATGCCTCGGGCGTGGTCCAGGTCGTCTTCCGCGAGGAGATGCAGGCCGCGCACGCGCTGCGCAACGAGTACTGCGTGCTCGTCACCGGCGAGGTGCGCGCCCGCCCGGCCGGCAACGAGAACCCGGACCTGCCCACCGGCGGGATCGAGGTCGTCGCGAGCGGCCTCGAGGTGCTCTCCGAGGCCGCGCCGCTGCCCCTGCCCGTGGACGACGGCGAGGCGGCCAGCGACGACGTGCGCTACCGCTACCGGTATCTCGACCTGCGCCGCTCGGGCCCGCACAAGGCCATGAAGCTGCGCAGCCGGGCCAACCAGCTCGCCCGCAACCTGCTCGCCGACCGCGACTTCGTCGAGGTGGAGACGCCGACGCTGACCCGCTCGACCCCGGAGGGCGCCCGCGACTTCCTGGTGCCCGTGCGGCTGCAGCCCGGCACCTGGTATGCGCTGCCCCAGTCGCCCCAGCTGTTCAAGCAGCTGCTGATGGTCGGCGGCCTGGAGCGGTATTACCAGATCGCCCGCTGCTACCGCGACGAGGGCTTCCGCGCCGACCGTCAGCCGGAGTTCACCCAGCTGGACATCGAGATGTCCTTCGTGACCCAGGACGACATCATCGAGCTGGGCGAGTCGATCGTCCGGACGCTGTGGTCGGACCTCGCCGGGCACGAGATCGCCGGCGACATCCCGCGCATCACCTGGCACGACGCCATGGCGCGCTACGGCTCCGACAAGCCCGACCTGCGGTACTCCGTGGAGCTGACCGAGCTGACCGAATACCTGCGCGGCACCGAGTTCCGCGTGTTCGGCGGCGCCATCGCCGTCGGCGGCTACGTGGGCGCGGTCGTGATGCCCGGCGGCGCGTCGCAGACCCGCAAGGAGCTCGACGGCTGGCAGGACTGGGCCAAGGCGCGCGGGGCCAAGGGCCTGGCGTACGTGGTGCTCGACGCCGACACCGGCGAGCCCCGCGGCCCGGTGGCCAAGAACCTCTCCGCCGAGCACCTGGCCGGGCTGGCCGACGCGGTCGGTGCGAAGCCGGGCGACGCGGTGTTCTTCGCCGCGTCCGCCGACCGGCGCGAGGCGCAGGAGCTGCTCGGCGCGGCCCGCGTCGAGATCGCGCGGCGAGCCGGCCTGGTGGACGAGAGCACGTGGGCGTTCTGCTGGATCGTCGACGCGCCGATGTTCGAGCCGACCGATCCCGAGGCCGGCGGCACCGGCGGCGGGGCCAAGGGCTGGACCGCGGTGCACCACCCGTTCACCTCGCCCAACACGGACTGGATCGACCGGTTCGAGGAGGCGCCGGGCGAGGCCCTCGCCTACGCGTACGACATCGTGTGCAACGGCAACGAGATCGGCGGCGGCTCGGTGCGTATCCACCGCGCCGACGTGCAGCGCCGGGTCTTCGACATCCTCGGCATCACCGCCGAGGACGCGGCCGACAAGTTCGGCTTCCTGCTCGAGGCGTTCAAGTACGGTCCGCCGCCGCACGCCGGCATCGCGTTCGGCTGGGACCGCATCTGCATGCTGCTGGCGGGCGCGGACTCGATCCGCGAGGTCATCGCGTTCCCGAAGACCGGCGGCGGCTACGACCCGCTGACCGGCGCGCCGACCCCGATCACCGCCGGGCAGCGCGCCGAGGCCGGCGTGGACGCCAAGCCGAAGGCCGCTGTGCCGGCTTCCACGACGGTCCCGGTCGAGCGCTCGAACTGAGGCCCGGACTTGTAGGGTCTGGGGCCGTGGACGGCTTGTTTGAGGTTCAACCATCCGGTGACGGCGAGGTGTCCTTCGCAGGGGGCCCAGCCGTCACCGGCGGCTTCACCGACGTGGCGGCGGACTCGCCGCTCGCGGTGCGGATGCGCCCGGCCAGCCTCGACGAGCTGGTCGGCCAGCAGCATCTGCTGGCGCCCGGCGCGCCGCTGCGCCAGCTCGTCGGCGGCGCCTCGCCGATGTCGGTGATCCTGTGGGGCCCGCCGGGCTCGGGCAAGACCACCATCGCCCACCTGGTCGCCGGCGCGACCGACCGGCGCTTCGTGGCACTGTCCGCGCTGTCGGCCGGGGTGAAGGACGTGCGCGCGGTCATCGACACCGCCCGCCGGGAGCGCCGGCGGGGCGGCCCGCCGACCGTGCTGTTCATCGACGAGGTGCACCGGTTCAGCAAGACGCAGCAGGATTCGCTGCTGGCCGCCGTCGAGGACCGGACCGTGACGCTGCTCGCGGCCACCACCGAAAACCCGTACTTCTCGGTCATCTCGCCCCTGCTGTCGCGCTGCGTGCTGCTCACGTTGCAGCCGCTCACCGACGACGACGTGCGCACGCTCCTGCGCCGCGCGGTCACGGACGCGCGCGGGCTCGACGGCGCCGTGGCGCTCGACGAGGACGCGGAGGCGCATCTGGTACGCCTCGCCCGCGGCGACGTCCGCAAGGCCCTCACGGCGCTCGAGGCGGCCGCCGGTGCCGCGCTCGCGCAGCGGATGCCCACCGTCGACCTGGCGACCGCGGAGAAGGCGGTCGACGTGGCCGCGCTGCGCTACGACCGCGACGGCGACGAGCACTACGACGTGGTCAGCGCGTTCATCAAGAGCATCCGCGGCTCGGACGCCGACGCCGCCCTGCACTACCTGGCCCGGATGATCACCGCCGGGGAGGACGCCCGGTTCATCGCCCGGCGCATGGTCATCTCCGCCAGCGAGGACATCGGCATGGCCGACCCGACCGCGCTGCCGATCGCGACCGCGGCCGCGCACGCGGTGGAGTACGTCGGCCTGCCCGAGGTGCAGATCGTGCTCGCCCAGGCCGTGATCCACCTCGCGCTCGCCCCGAAGTCCAACGCGGTGGTCGCCGCCATCGGTGCCGCGATGGACGACGTGCGCGCCGGGCGCGGTGGTGCGGTTCCCGCGCATTTACGCGATTCGCACTACAAGGGGGCGAGCCGGGTCGGGCACGGGAAGGGGTACAAATACCCGCACGACGACCCCCGGGGCGTTGTGCAGCAGCAGTACGCGCCGGAAGGGCTCGGCGACCGGGAGTACTACCGCCCGTCGGGCCATGGCGCTGAGCGCGCGGTGGCGGAACGATTGCCCAAACTACGGCGTATCGTGCGGGGGACCGCAGCGCCCGCCGGTGCGGGTGATGGTTCGGAACCAAACGGCATGGTGGAGGAGCGGCACCGGTGACATCGGGTCGGGACGAGGCCAAGAAGCGGCGCGGCCGCGGCAAGGCTGAACAGGGCCCGAGCGACGAGGACCTCGGCTGGCTGGCGGAGCTGCGCAGCGCGGGCAGCACACCCGGCGACGACGACCTCGGCACGTTCGGCGGCCCGCCCGCGCCCGGCGACGTCCCCGATCAGGTGAACCCGCGCCGGACGCCGGCACCACAGTCACGCGGCGACGTCGCCCCGCAGCGATCGTCCCCGGCCACGGCCTCGGTGCCTCCTTCGGCCTCGCGCTCGGTGCCGCCTTCGCCGCCTCTTCCGGGGTCGCCCGTGCCGCCCGCCGAGCCGACGCAGGCCTGGCGGGTGCCGCGTGGGGGTGTGCGGGAGCCGGCCTCCGGTTCGCGGCCGGCAACACCTACCAAGCCCGCCGCGCCCGCCGCCCCCGTCGCGCCGGCTGGACCTTCCGGGCCTCCCGGCCCCACCGGGCCGCCGGCGGACTGGCGGGAGCTGCGCGACGCGGTCCGCGAGTCGCCGTCGGGTTCGCGGCCGGCGACACCGGCCACGCCTGCTGTGCCGCCGGCGCCGGAGTCGGCGCAGGCGTGGCGTGTGCCGCGCGAGG
>NZ_JBEPDB010000099.1:0-30894 GCF_040300025.1 Dactylosporangium sp. NPDC000555
GCCGCCACCGCCGCCCGGACGAGCCCGGCCGCCTCCTCCGGCTCGCGCACGTCGGCGCGGTGGAACGCCACCCCGCCGGGCAGGTCGCCGGGGTCGCGGCGGCCGCAGACCAGCACGCGGTACCCGGCGCCGGCCAGGCGCGCCGCGATGGCCCGCCCGATGCCCCGGGTCCCGCCGGTCACCAGGGCCGCGGGCTCAGAGTCGTTCGATGATGGTGACATTGGCCGTACCCCCGCCCTCGCACATGGTCTGCAGGCCGAAGCGCCCGCCGATCGTCTCCAGCTCGTGCAGGAGCGTCGTCATGAGCCGGGCCCCGGTCGCGCCGAGCGGGTGGCCCAGCGCCACGGCGCCGCCGTTGACGTTGACCCGCGCCGGGTCCGCGCCGGTCTCGGCCAGCCAGGACAGCACCACCGGTACGAATGCCTCATTGATCTCGACGAGGTCGATGTCGCCGATCGCCAGCCCGGCCCGCTCCAGCGCGCGCTGGGTGGCCGGAATCGGCCCGGTGAGCATGAAGACCGGGTCGTCGGCGAGCACCGACAGGTGGTGGACGCGGGCCCGGGGGCGCAGGCCGTGCTCGCGCACCGCGCGGGGCGAGGCGACCAGCAGCGCCGCGGCGCCGTCGGAGATCTGGCTGGCCAGCGCCGCGGTGACGACCCCATCCGGAGTGAGCGTCGGCAGGCCGGCCATCTTCTCCAGGGTGCTGTCGCGGCGGGGGCCCTCGTCGCGGGCGACCCCCGCGATCGGCTCGATCTCCCGCTCGAAGCGCCCGGCGTCGATCGCCGCGGCCGCGCGGCGGTGGCTCTCCAGGGCGTAGCGCTCCATCTCCTCGCGGGTCAGCGACCACTTGCGCGCGATGAGCTCGGCCGCGCGGAACTGGCTGATCTCCTGCTCGCCGTAGCGGGCCAGCCAGCCGGCCGAGCCGCGGAACGGGTCGTCGAAGCCGTACGCCTGCCCGGCCAGCATCGCCGCGGAGATGGGGATCGCGCTCATGTTCTGCACGCCGCCGGCCACGACCAGATCGGCCGTGCCCGACATGACCGCCTGGGCGGCGAAGTGCACCGCCTGCTGTGACGAGCCGCACTGCCGGTCCACGGTGACCCCGGGCACGTGCTCGGGCAGGCCGGCGGCGAGCCAGCTGGTGCGGGCGATGTTGCCGGCCTGCGGCCCGAGCGCGTCGACGCAGCCGAAGATCACGTCGTCGACCGCGGCCGGGTCGATGCCCGAACGCCGCACCAGCGCGCCGAGCACGTGCGCGCCGAGGTCGGCCGGGTGAATGCCGGCCAGCCCGCCGCCGCGTCTGCCGACCGGAGTGCGGACTGCCTCGACCAGGTATGCCTCCGTCATGGCTAGACCTTACCAAGCGAGCGCTTGGTTGGTAAGGTGCCACCCATGCAACCGTTGGACGCCCGTACGATCCCCGATCTGGTCCGGGCCGGCGCCGTGCACTACCGCACCCGCGAGGCGATCGTCGACGGCCAGGTGCGGCTGACCTACGCCGAGCTCGGCGCGCAGGTGGCGCGCTTCGCCGAGGCCGTCGCCGCGCGGGGCGTGGCCAAGGGCGACCGCGTCGCGCTGTGGGCGCCCAACGGCTGGCGGTGGATCGTCGCCGCCCTCGGCATCGTCTCAGCCGGGGGCGTGCTCGTACCGCTGAACACGCGATTCAAGGGCCCCGAGGCCGCCTACATCCTCGCCCGCAGCGGCGCCCGGCTGCTGCTCGTCGACGATGGCTTCCTCGGCAACCGCTACATCGAGTCGCTGACCGAGGCCGCCGCCGAGACCCCAATGCCCGACCTGGCCGAGACCGTGCCGTTCGCCGACTGGGACGCCTTCACCACCGTCGGCCGGCCGGTCGACGCCGTGGTCCAGCCCGAGGACCTCTCGGACCTGTTCTTCACCAGCGGTACCACGGGCAACCCCAAGGGCGCGATGCTCACCCACCGGCAGAGCACCGAGCTGTACGCCGCCTGGAGCGAGCTCGCCGACCTGCGCGAGGGGGACCGGTACCTGCTGGTCAACCCGTGCTTCAACACCTTCGGCTACAAGGCCGGCGTCATCGCCTGCCTGCTGCGCGGCGCCACCATCGTGCCGCAGGCTGTCTTCGACGTTCCCACCAGCCTCGAGCTCGTGCAGCGCGAGCGGATCACCGTGCTGCCCGGCCCGCCGACGCTGTACACCTCGATGCTCGACCACCCCGGCCGCGCCGGCTACGACCTGTCGAGCCTGCGCGTCGCGATCACCGGCGCCACGACCGTACCGGTGGTGATGATCGAGCGGCTGCGCTCCGAGCTCGCGCTGCGGACCGTGCTCACCGCCTACGGGCTCACCGAGTCGTGCGGTACCGCCACCATGTGCCGCCCCGACGACGACCCGGTCACGGTCGCCTCGACCTGCGGCGCCGCGTTGCCCGGCGTCGAGGTCCGGGTGGACGACGCGACCGGCGAGATCCTGGTCCGCGGCTACAACGTGATGCGGGGGTACTTCGCCGACCCGCACGGCACCGCCGAGGCGATCGACACCGACGGGTGGCTGCACACCGGCGACGTCGGCGTGCTCGACGAGCGCGGCTATCTGCGCATCACCGACCGGCTCAAGGACATGTTCATCGTCGGCGGGTTCAACGCCTACCCGGCCGAGATCGAGCAGGTCATCGCCCGGCATCCGGCCGTGGCCGAGGTCGCCGTCGTCGGCGTGCCCGACGAGCGCCTCGGCGAGGTCGCCCGCGCGTTCGTGGTGGCCCGCCCCGGGCCGCCGCCCGATCCGGACGAGCTGGCGTCGTACTGCCGCACCCGGCTGGCCAACTACAAGCAGCCGCGGTCGTTCGTGCTGGTGCCCTCCCTGCCGCGCAACGCCAGCGGCAAGGTGCTCAAGACCACGCTGCGGGCAGGTGCGCGATGAGCCTCGGATTCTCACCCGGCGACACCGTCCTCGTCACCGGCGGCGCCAGCGGCATCGGGGCGGCGACCGCCGCGCTCGCCGCCGGGGCCGGGCTGCGCGTGGTCGTCTGGGACCTCGCACCGACCCCCGGCGGGTCTGTCGTGGACGTGCGCGACCCGGACGCCGTCGCGGCCGCGCTCGCCGCCGCCGGGCCGGTGCGCTACCTGGTCAACAACGCCGGCCCGGCCAGCGGCGGCCCGCCGCTGCCGTTCACCGACGGCCTGGCGTTCACCGCCGGCAGCGTCGAGCTGGTTACGTCGGCGTGGCTGGCCACCGGGCCGCCCGACGGCGCGGCCGTGGTCAACATCGCCTCCGTCGCCGGCAACCTCGTCGGCACCGACTCGCCGTGGTACTCGGCCGGCAAGGCGGCGATCGCGGGGTACACCCGCCATCTGGCCACCCGCGCGGCGCCGCGGGTGCGCGCCAACGCCGTCGCTCCTGGCTTCATCGACACGCCGCGCATGGCCGGCTTCGCCGAAACCCCGCTCGGCCGCTCGCTCATCGAGCGCAACCCGATGCGCCGCGCCGGACGTCCCGAGGACGTCGCCGCGGCCGTGCTGTTCCTGCTGTCCCCGTCCGCCGCCTACGTCAACGGGGTACTGCTGCCGGTCGACGGCGGCTGGACCGTCTCGCAGTGAAAGGGGTGTCCCGCTTGGACGCCGTCATCGTCTCCGCTGTGCGCTCGCCGATCGGCCGGGCCTACAAGGGTTCCCTCGCCGGCGTGCGCGCCGACGACCTCGCCGCGCAGGTCGTCGGCAAGGCCCTCGCCCGGGTGCCCGCCCTCGACCCCACCACCCTCGACGACATCCTCATGGGCTGCGCGCAGCCGGCCGGCGAGCAGGGGTACAACCTCGGCCGCCAGGTCGCGATGCACCTCGGCCTCGACATGGTGCCCGGCACCACCGTCCAGCGCTACTGCGCCTCCTCGCTGCAGGCGATCCGGATGGCCTTCCACGCCATCCGGGCGGGGGAGGGGCACGCGTTCATCGCCGCCGGCGCCGAGGTCGTCTCGCACTACCCGGCCGGCAAGTCCGACGGCATGCCCGACACCCGCAACCCGCGCTGGCCCGAGCGCGGCTCCACGCCGACGGCGATGCCATGGCGCGACCCGCGTGAGGCCGGTGAGCTGCCCGACGTGTACATCGCCATGGGCGACACCGCGGAGAACGTCGCCTCGCTGTGCGGCATCACCCGCCGCGAGCAGGACGAGTTCGCGGTGCGCAGCCAGAACAACGCGGAGAAGGCGCAGGCCGACGGCTTCTGGGAGCTCGACATCACCCCGGTCACCCTGCCCGACGGCACGGTGGTGAGCCGCGACGACGGCCCCCGCGCCGGCGTGACGCTGGAGAAGATCGCCGCTCTGCAGCCGGCCTTCCGGCCCGACGGCACCGTCACCGCCGCCAACTGCTGCCCGCTCAACGACGGCGCCGCGGCCGTCGTGGTGATGAGCGCCGCCCGCGCCCGGGAGCTGGGCCTGACGCCGCTGGCGCGGATCGTGGCCACCGGCGTGTCCGCGCTGAGCCCCGAGATCATGGGCCTCGGCCCCGTGGAGGCGAGCCGGCGGGCCCTGGCGCACGCCGGCATGTCCATCGGCGATGTCGACCTCATCGAGATCAACGAGGCGTTCGCGGCACAGGTGATCCCGTCGGTCCGCCAGCTCGGCGCCGACCCCGAGCGGGTCAACGTGCACGGCGGCGCGATCGCCGTCGGGCACCCGTTCGGCATGACCGGGGCGCGCATCGCCACCACGCTGCTCAACGGACTCGTCCACCGCGACGCGCAGATCGGCCTCGAGACCATGTGCACCGCCGGCGGCCAGGGCATGGCCATGATCGTGGAGCGTCTCTCATGACCGGTCCGGAGCGAAGCGGAGGTGACGGCATGACGAATGTCACTGGTTTCCTCGACGGCAAGGCGGTCGTCGTCACCGGCGCCGGCCGCGGGCTCGGCGCCGCCTACGCCCGGCTCGCCGCGGCCGAGGGCGCGGCGGTCGTGGTCAACGACGTCGACGCCGACCTCGCCGGCGCGGTCGTCGCCGAGATCCGCGCAGCCGGCGGCCGGGCCGAGGCCGCCGCGGGTTCGGTGGCCACCTGGGAGGGCGCCGGCGCGATCATCGGCGCCTGCGTGGACGCGTTCGGCGCCGTCGACGGCCTCGTGAACAACGCCGGCATCTTCGGCCTCGCGCACCCGAGCGAGCAGGACCCGGCCGACTTCCGCGCGATCCTGGAGGTCAACGTCCTGGGCAGCGCCTACTGCGGCCTGCACGCCATCCGCGCGATGCTGCCCCGCGGCACCGGCTCGATCGTCAACGTGACCTCCGGCGCGCACGCCGGTTCGGCCGCGATGGGCGCCTACGGGGCGAGCAAGGGGGCGGTGGCCTCGCTGACCTACTGCTGGGCCGCCGACCTGGAGGGCACCGGCGTGCGCGTCAACGCGGTCTCCCCGAACGCGCACACCCGGATGGCGGACGTCTACGAGGCGTACCTGGGCGACGCCGCCCGGGGCCAGAACGTCGACAAGTCGCCGGACCGCAACGCCCCGGCGGTCG
Source organism: Dactylosporangium sp. NPDC000555 (assembly GCF_040300025.1). NCBI lineage: Bacteria > Bacillati > Actinomycetota > Actinomycetes > Micromonosporales > Micromonosporaceae > Dactylosporangium > Dactylosporangium sp. NPDC000555. The sequence goes on from NZ_JBEPDB010000099.1 coordinate 5,486, forward strand.
TCTACCTGCTCTCCGACGCCTCGGCGGGCCTGCACGGCCAGGTGGTCCGCCTTGACGGCGACGAGCTGTCGATGATGGCCCATCCCACCGTCCAGGGCACCGGCACCCATGACCCGTCCTGGACCGTCGGCGCGGTGGCCGCCGCCTTCGCCGCCGGGAAGGTCGGGCCCCTGAGCCCGGTCGGCCTGCACCGCGCCGGCTGAGGCCAAACCGCGCCGCGCGGAGCGAGCGGTCGGGCTGGTACGGTCCGCAACCATGCGTGCCGACCCGCTCGACCGCCTGCTGGCCGCCTACCCGCCGCTGCGCCCGGCGCCGCAGCGCGACTGGGCGGCGTTCGAGGAGCGCTTCGGCCACCGGCTGCCGGCCGACTACAAGGCCTTCGTCGACGCGTACGGGCACGCCCGGTTCGGGGAGTTCCTCACCGTGTACGTGCCCGATGGCGTGTCGCAGTTCGTGGAGCTGGACACCCAGCGTGCCTTCGCCGGGCTGAAGGCCGAGTACCTGCTGGAGACCGAGGGTGAGCTGGTGGGCACGCCGGACCTGCCCGTGCACCCGCGGGAGCTGCTGCCCGTCGCGGGCACCGCGCACGGCAACTCGGTCTACTGGCACGCCTCGCCCGGCGCGGCGCCGGACGCGTGGACGATCGCCGTGGACCAGGCCCGCGGCGGCGCCTGGTCCCTGTTCGACGGCGGCATCGTGGCCTTCCTGGTCGCCGTGTTCGTCGACGGGCTGCGCGTGACGGCGTTCCCCGACCGCGTCGACGGCCGGGAAACGCCGGACGCGAGCGTCAGTGGCGGGACAGGCCGTCCAGGAACAGCGACGTGCACTCCTCCGCCAGGCGGGTGATCGGGTAGGCCGCCGTCGGCTTGAACCAGCGCACCGACAACCACACGGCGTCACGCATCAGCCGGTAGAGGATCTTGGGGTCGAGGTCGTCGCGGATCACACCCTGGGCGATGCCGGCCTCGAGGACCTGCAGCCAGGTGGCCTGGACCTCCTTGCCGGCGTTGCGCAGGTATCCGAAACGCTCGATCTGTGTCAGGTAGTTGACATCGTTCTGGTAGATCTCGGTGGCATGAGGGTGTGCCTCGACCACCTCGAGCGACGCCACGATGAGGTCGTGCAGCCGGGCCCGAGGGTCGGTGTCCGCGGCCATCACCCGCTTGTACCGCGTGCGCAGGTCGTCCAGGTACGAGGTGACGATCTCGTCGACCATCGCCTCCTTCGACTCGAAGTGGTGGTACAGGCTGCCCGAGAGGATGCCGACCTCGTCGGCGATCTCGCGCACCGTGGTGGCCGCCACGCCCTTGTTGGCGAACAGCGCCGCCGCGCTGGCGAGAATCCGCTCGCGTCGGTCCCCAGATTCCCGCGCCATTCCGTGTCCTTTGCAGTGAAGGAGGTGTATCCCGCCGACTCAAGCACGGAGTGTACCGATTCGGTGAGAAACCGAGTGTAGCGTAATCAAGCAAGCGCTTGGTACGGTCGTGGGGCATGTCAGCCTGCGACAGTAAGGCGGCCGATTAGAGCAATGGCAAACAAACAGATGTCCCCAGACGAGGTCGTGGCCCGGCTGCGATCCGGCATGACCATCGGGATCGGCGGGTGGGGGTCGCGGCGCAAGCCCATGGCCCTGGTCCGGGCGATCCTGCGTTCCGACCTGACCGACCTGACCATCGTCACCTACGGCGGCCCCGACGTCGGCCTGCTGCTGGCCGCGAAGAAGGTCCGGCACCTGGTGTACGGGTTTGTGTCGCTCGACACGATACCGCTCGAGCCGCACTTCCGCGCGGCCCGGCAGTCGGGCGCGGTCGAGGTCACCGAGTACGACGAGGGCATGCTGCGCCTGGGGCTGTACGCGGCCGCCTGCCGGCTGCCGTTCCTGCCCAGCCGCGCCGGGCTCGGCTCCGACGTGCTGCGGATCAACCCGGCGCTGCGGACCGTCGCCTCGCCCTACGGCGGCGAGGAGCTGCTGGCGGTGCCGGCGCTGCACCTCGACGCGGCGCTGGTGCACCTCAACCGCGCCGACGTGTACGGCAACGCGCAGTACCTGGGCGCCGACCCGTACTTCGACGACCTGTACTGCACCGCCGCCGAGCAGGCGTACGTCTCGGTCGAGCGGATCGTGCCCACCGCCGAGCTGACCCGGCAGGCGCCGGTACAGAGCCTGCTGCTGCAGCGGTGGATGGTGCACGGCGTGGTGGAGGCCCCCGGCGGCGCGCACTTCACCTCGTGCGAACCGGACTACGACCGCGACGAGGCGTTCCAGCGCGAGTACGCGGCGGCGGCCGCCGACCCGCAGCTGTGGTCGGCCTTCTACGACCGCTACCTCAACGGCGACGACGACGCCTACCGCGCCGCCGTGCAGCAGCGGGAGGTGGCGGCGTGAGCGATACGGAGCGAAGCGGAGGTGTTGGTGTGACAGATGTGACCCGCGCCGAGGTGTGTGTCGTCGCCTGCGCCGAGGCGTGGCGCGGCGACGGCGAGATCCTGGCCAGCCCGATCGGCATCGTGCCGGTCATCGCCGCCCGGCTGGCCCGCGCCACGTTCGAGCCCGACCTGCTGCTGTCCGACGGCGAGGCGATGCTGGCCCAGGGCACGTGGGCGATCGGCGCGCCGCCGCCGGTGATCGAAGGCTGGATCCCCTTCCGTGCCGTGTTCGACCTGATCTACGGCGGGCGCCGGCACGTCATGATGGGCCCGAGCCAGATCGACCGCTACGGCAACACGAACATCTCGGCGATCGGCGACTTCGCCCGCCCGACCCGGCAGCTGCTCGGCGTGCGCGGTGCGCCCGGCAACACCGTCCACCACCCGACGAGCTACTGGGTGCCGCGCCACGGCAAGCGCTCGTTCGTGGCGGCCGTCGACATGGTCAGCGGCGTCGGCTACGACCGGGCGGCGGCGGTGCCCGAGGCCGGCCGCTTCCACGAGGTGCGCCGGGTGGTGAGCAACCTGGGCGTGTTCGACTTCGCCACCGAGGACCACCGCATGCGGCTGGTGTCGGTCCACCCGGGCGTGACGGTCGCCGAGGTGCTGGACGCCACGGATTTCGACCTGGTCGTACCGGCCGAGGTGCCCGAGACCCGTGAGCCGACCGAGGACGAGCTGAGGCTGATCCGCGAGGTGATCGACCCCAACGGTGTGCGCGCCAAAGAGGTGGCCGGGTGACTTCCGGGGCCTTGCGCACGCCGATCTGCGACCTGTTCGGGATCAAGTACCCGATCGTGCAGACCGGCATGGGCTGGGTCTCCGACGCCCGGCTCACCGCCGCCACGGCCGACGCGGGCGGGCTGGGCATCCTCGCCAGCGCCACGTTGTCGTACGACGAGCTGGCCACCGCGATCGCCGACGTAAAGGCTCGCACCGACCGGCCGTTCGGGGTCAACCTGCGCGCCGACGCGCCCGACGCCGCCCGCCGGGCCGACCTGCTCATTCGTGAGGGGGTGCGGGTCGCCTCGTTCGCGCTCGCGCCCAAGCCCGAGCTCATCGACAAGCTGAAGTCCGCCGGGGTGGTCGTGGTGCCCTCCGTCGGCGCCCGCCGGCACGCCGAGAAGGTCGCCGCCTGGGGCGTCGACGCCGTGGTCGTGCAGGGCGGCGAGGGCGGCGGCCACACCGGCCCGGTGCCCACGTCGCTGCTGCTGCCGCAGGTCGTCGACGCCGTGGACATTCCGGTCATCGCGGCCGGCGGCTACTATGACGGCCGTGGCCTGGTCGCCGCGCTCGCCTACGGCGCGGCCGGGATCGCCATGGGCACCCGGTTCCTGCTCACCGCCGACAGCCCGATCGCCGAGGACGTCAAGCGGCGCTACCTCGCCGCCTCGGTCACCGGCACGGTCGTCACCGACGCGCTCGACGGCGTGCCCCAGCGGGTGCTGCGCACGCCGTTCGTCGACGCGCTCGCCGGGCGGGCGTCCGGGCGGCGGCTGGCGAACGCGATCGGCAACGCCCGGGCGTTCCGCAAGCTGTCCGGCCGGTCGTGGCTGTCGCTGCTGCGCGAGGGGCGCGCGATGCGCGGTCACGGGCTGCGCTACGACCAGGTGCTGCTCGCGGCCAACACGCCGATGCTCATCCGCGCGGCGATGGTCGAGGGCCGCGCGGACGCCGGGGTGATGGCCAGCGGCCAGGTGGCGGGGCTGATCGAGGACCTGCCCAGCTGCGCCGAGCTGATCGAGCGGATCGTCGCGGAGGCCGCCGCCGTGCTGAAACGGCTCGCCTGATGCCCGCGTACTCCATCGAGGGCGTCATCCCGGTCGTGCATTCCACCGCGTACGTGCACCCCACCGCCGTGCTCATCGGCGATGTGCACGTCGGCGCCGGCTGCTACGTCGGGCCGCTGGCGAGCCTGCGCGCCGACTTCGGCCGCATCGTCATGCTGGAGGGGTCCAACCTGCAGGACTCCTGCGTCTTCCACACCTTCCCGGACACGACCGCGGTGCTCGGCCGCGCCGGCCACGTCGGGCACGGCGCGATCCTGCACGGCTGCCGCACCGGCGCGGGCGTGCTCATCGGCATGAACGCCGTCGTGATGGACGGCGCGGAGATCGGCGAGGAGGCGTTCGTCGGTGCGCACGCGTTCGTGAAGGCCGGGTTCGTGGTGCCGCCGCGCACCCTCGCCGCCGGGTCGCCGGCCCGCGTCGTGCGCGAGCTGACCGAGCAGGAGCTCGCGTGGAAGGCCAACGGCACCCGGGTGTACCAGGAGCTGGCCGTGCGCAGCCGGGAGACGCTGCGCGAGGTCTCGCCGCTGGCCGAGGCCGAGGCGGAGCGTCCGCGGCTGTCCACTTCGGCGGCGACGGCGGCACCGCTCGACACTGTCCGTGCTAGTCAACCAAACAAGCGCTTGGTAGAGTGACGCCATGGTGAGCAAACCTCCCGCCCACGGCCTGCTCGCGGGCCGCACGGTGCTCGTGACCGCCGCTGCCGGCACCGGCATCGGCTTCGCGACCGCGCAGCGGTGCGTCGAGGAGGGCGCGACCGTCGCGATCAGCGACCGGCACGAGCGGCGCCTGGCCGAGGCCGCCGAGCGCCTCGGCGTGCTCGCGGTGCCGTGCGACGTCACTGACGAGGCCCAGGTACAGCACCTCTTCGACACCGTCACCGACCGGCTCGGCGGCCTCGACGTGCTCGTCAACAACGCCGGGCTCGGCGGCACCGCCAACATCGTCGACATGACCGACGAGCAGTGGCGCTCGGTGCTCGACGTGACCCTCACCGGCACCTTCCGCTGCACCCGGGCGGCGCTGCGGCACATGATGCCGCGCGGCCGGGGCGCGGTGGTCAACAACGCCTCGGTCATCGGCTGGCGGGCGCAGGAGGGGCAGGCGCACTACGCCGCGGCCAAGGCCGGGGTCATGGCGCTCACCCGCGTCTCCGCCATCGAGGCGGCCAAGGCCGGAGTGCGGGTCAACGCCGTGGCGCCGAGCCTGGCGATGCACCCGCACCTCGCCAAGGTCACCACCGACGAACTGCTCGACGAGCTCGCCCGGCGCGAGGCGTTCGGCCGGCCCGCCGAGCCGTGGGAGGTGGCCAACGTGATCGTCTTCCTGGCCAGCGACTACAGCTCGTACATGACCGGCGAGGTCGTCTCCGTCAGCAGCCAGCACCCGTAGTTTGGAGCTACCGCATGGTCGACGACAGTGCCGCCGGCGTGACCGGCGAGCCGTTCACCCTCGACGTCGAGCGCGGCAAGATCCGCGAGTTCGCGCGGGCAACCCGCTCGGCGAACCCGGCCTACCTGGAGGCGGAGGATCCGGTGGTACCGCCGACGTTCCTCACCACCGCGTTCTTCTGGCAGTCCGGGGCGAGCGACCCGTGGGAGGCCGTGGCCATGGACCAGCACAAGGGCCTGCACGCCGAGCAGGAGTACGTCTTCCACGGCCCCCCGCCGCGCGCCGGCACTCGGCTGACCGGACGGTCCCGCATCGAGTCGGTGACCCGCAAGGAGGGCCGCTCCGGCCCGCTCGCGTTCGCCGTCATGGTGACCGAGTTCCACGACGAGACCGGCCGGCTCGTCGCCACCGCCCGCCTGACCGGTGTGGAGACGACATGACGTTTGTCATTGGACCCCTGACGCGCACCGACCTCGTGCGCTACCAGGGCGCCTCGGGCGACTTCAACCCGATCCACCACGACGAGGGCTTCGCCCGCGAGGCCGGGCTGCCCGCGCCGCTGTCGCTGGGCATGCTCCAGGCCGGGCTCCTGGCGACCTGGGCCACCGACCGGTTCGGCGCCGAGAACGTGCGCGCCTTCCGGGTCCGCTTCGCCGCCCGGGTCTTTCCCGGCGACACCGTCACCTGCGACGGCGAAGTCACCGCCCGGCGCACCGGCGCGGACGGCGAGGCACTGCTCGACATCGAGATGACCTGCACGAAACAGGACGGAACCGTCGCCGTGTACGGCTGGGCGACCTTCGCGACAGATGAGGACGAATGATCGAGTCCACATTGGACGACCACGGCGTCGCCGAGATCGTCATGAACAACCCGCCAGTCAACGCGCTGCCCGTCAAGGGCTGGTTCGACCTCGCCGCGGCGCTGGACGCCGCCGGCGCCGACCCGGCGGTGCGAGCCGTCGTCCTGCGCGCCGAGGGCCGCGGCTTCAACGCCGGCGTCGACATCAAGGAGCTGCAGGCCGCCCGCGACTTCGGCGCGCTCGTCGGGGTCAACCGCGGCTGCGCCGCCGCCTTCACCGCGGTCTACGACTGCCCGGTGCCGGTGATCATCGCCGTGAACGGCTTCTGCCTCGGCGGCGGCATCGGCCTGTGCGGCAACGCCGACATCATCATCGCCGCCGACGACGCCACGTTCGGGCTGCCGGAGGTCGACCGGGGCGCGCTCGGCGCGGCCACCCACCTGTCCCGGCTGGTGCCGCAGCACAAGATGCGCGCCATGATGTACACCTCCGCCACCGCGACCGCGGCCGAGCTGCACGCGTTCGGCTCGGTGCTGCGCGTCGTGCCCCGCGACGAGCTGCGCGCGGCCGCCCTCGAGGTCGCGCACGACATCGCGACCAAGAACCCGGCCGTCATCCGCGCCGCCAAGGAGTCGCTCAACGGCATCGACCCCTGGGACCCGAAGCGCAGCTACCGCTACGAGCAGGGCTTCACCTTCGAGCTCAACCTCACCGGCGTCGCCGACCGCGTCCGGGACGAGTTCGGCCGGTGATGGTGGCATGACCGGCGTGGACCTTACTGACAGCCCCGCCGAGGCCGCGTTCCGGGCCGAGGCTCGCGAGTGGCTGCGCGCCAACGTGCCCGCCACACCACTGCCCTCCGGCGACACCCGCGAGGGCTTCGCCGCCCACCTGGAGTGGGAGCGGCGCCTCTTCGACGCCCGCTGGGCCGTGGTGTCCTGGCCGAAGGCGTACGGCGGGCGCGACGCCTCGCTGTGGGAGTGGCTCGTCTTCGAGGAGGAGTACTACGCCGCCGGCGCGCCGCAGCGGGTCACCCAGAACGGCATCTTCCTGCTCGCCCCGACGCTGTTCGAGTTCGGTACCGCCGAACAGCGCGACACCCTCCTGCCCCGCCTGGCCGCGGCGCGGGACCTGTGGTGCCAGGGCTGGTCCGAGCCCGGCGCCGGCAGCGACCTGGCCGCGATCGCCAGCCGCGCCGAGCGCGCACCGGGCGGCTGGCGGCTCAGCGGCCAGAAGACGTGGACCACCCGCGGCGCGTTCTGCACGCACCTGTTCGGGCTGTTCCGCACCGACCCCGCCGCGCCACGCCACCGCGGCCTCACCTACTTCCTCGTCCCGCTGGCCGCCGAGGGCGTCACCGTGCGCGGCTTCGGCCGCCTCGACGGCGACGAGGGCTTCGCCGAGGTCTTCTTCGACGACGTGTTCGTGCCCGACGCGGCCGTGCTCGGCGGCGTCGACCAGGGTTGGCGGGTGGCGATGGCGACCACCGGCTCCGAACGCGGCCTCACGCTGCGCTCGCCCGGCAGGTTCCTGCACACCGCCGAGCGGCTCATCGCCCTCGCGATCGCCCACCGGGACCGGCTACGCCCGGCGACCCGCGAGCGCGTCACCCGCGCCTGGCTGCGCGCCCGCGCGTACCGCCACTTCACCCTGCACCAGGTGACCGGGCTCGTCGAGGGCCGCCCGCCCGGCGCCCGGGCCAGCCTGAACAAGCTCTACTGGTCGCAGCTGGACATCGACCTGCACGAGGTCGCCCTCGAGCTGCTCGGCGCCGAGGCGATCCTGGACACGCCGTGGACCCGCGGCTACCAGTTCTCCCTCGCCGGCCCGATCTACGCCGGCACCAACGAGATCCAGCGCAACATCGTCGCCGAGCGGGTGCTCGGCCTGCCCAGGGCCTGAAAGGGGGAGCCGTGCGCTTCGCGCCGACCGATGACCAGGAGGCTCTCGCCGACGCCGTCCGCGAGCCGCTCGCCGCCGCCGACTGGGACGCCCTCGCCGCGATGGACGTCTTCGCCGCTCTCGTCCCCGCCGACGCCGGCGGGCTGGGCCTGGCCGAGACCGACCTGGTCGGCGTGCTGACGGCGGCCGGATACGCGGCCGCGCCGCTGCCGGTGTCCGCCACCGCGTTCGTCGCCGCGCCGCTGCTGGCGGCCGTGGGCGACCCGCGCGCCGCCGACGTGGCCGCCGGCCGGTCCCGGGTCGCGCTCGCCGGCCCGGGCGGCCTGGCCCCGTTCGGCGGGCACGCCGACTGGATCCTGCATCTCGACGGGGACAGTGCCCGCCTCGGGGCCGCGGCCGGCGCGCCGGAGTCCACCGTGGACACCGCCCTCGACGCCGTGCGGTCGACCGGGGCCGAGGTCCTCACCGGCGACCCCGCGCTCGTGGGCCGGGCACGGTTGCGCGCCGGGCTCGCCCTCGCGGCCGAGCTGGCCGGGCTCGGGCGGCGGATGCTCGACCTCACCGTCGAGTACGTCAAGCAGCGCCACCAGTTCGGCGTGCCCGTCGGCAGCTTCCAGGCCGTCAAGCACCACCTCGCCGACGCCGCGCTCGGACTGGAGTTCGCCGCGCCCGAGATCCTCGCCGCCGCGTGGGCGGTCGAGCACGACACCGACGCGGTCCGGGCCGTCGACGCCGCGGTCGTGCTCGCCGCCGAGGCCGCGCACGCCACCGGCCGGGCCGCGATCCAGTGCCACGGCGCCATCGGCTACACCGTGGAGTACGAGCTGCACCGGTACGCCAAGCGCGCCTGGGCCCTCGAGGCGCTCTGCGACACGGGCGCCCGCCTCGACCGCCTCGCCGCATCCCTCGACCTACCGGAGGCCACCCATGAGTGAAGACGACGTAGTGCTGTACCGCACCGACGGGCCGGTCGCCGTCGTGACCATGCACCGGCCGCAGTACCGCAACGCGCAGAACTCCAAGATGACGTACGCCCTCGACAACGCGTTCTACCGCGCCGCGGACGACGACGAGGTGAAGGTCATCGTCCTCGCCGGCACCGGCGAGCACTTCTCGGCCGGCCACGACATCGGCACGCCCGGCCGCGACATCGACAAGACCTTCCCACGCCGCGCCGGGCTGTGGTGGGACCACGTCGGCAAGGAGGGCGCCGAGAGCCGGTTCGCCCGGGAGTCCGAGGTGTACCTCGGCATGTGCCGCCGCTGGCGCGAGCTGCCCAAGCCGACCATCGCCATGGTGCAGGGCGCCTGCATCGCCGGCGGGCTCATGCTCGCCTGGTGCTGCGACCTCGTCGTCGCCGCCGACGACGCGTTCTTCGCCGACCCGGTGGTGCGCATGGGCATCCCCGGCGTCGAGTACTTCGCCCACCCGTGGGTCATGGGCCCCCGCTACGCCAAGGAGTTCCTGTTCCTCGGCGAGCGCGTGCCGGCCGACCGCGCCCTCGCGCTCGGCATGGTCAACCGGGTCGTGCCCCGCGCCGACCTGGAGTCGTCCACGATGGACATCGCGCACCGGATCGCGGCCATGCCGCGGCTCGGCCTGGCGCTGACGAAGAAGGCGGTGAACCAGGCCGAGGACCTCATGGGCCTGCGCGCGGGCATGGACTCGGTGTTCGGGCTGCATCACGTCGCCCACGCGCACAACGCCGAGGTCGGCAAGGACTCCCTCGCCGGGCACGACGCGCGCTCCATGCGCGACAGCGGCCGGTCGTGACGCAGCGGTACCTCGGCAGCGTCGCACTGGTCACCGGGGCCGCCTCCGGCATCGGCGCGGCGACCGTGCGGCGGCTGCTGCGCGAGGGTGCCCGGGTCGCCGCGCTGGACGTGACCGCCATGGACGGCAGCCCGGCGGACAGCGCGGACGTGCTTTCGCTGACCTGCGACGTGCGCGACGAGGCCCGGGTCGCCGACGCCGTCGCGCGCACGGTCGCGTGGGGCGGGCGGCTCGACCTCGTCGCCAACGTCGCCGGGGTCGCCTCCTACCAGCACACCCGCGACGTGACGTCGGCCGAGTGGGAGCGGATCCTGGGCGTGAACCTCACCGGCACGTTCCTGGTCAGCCGGGCCGCCCTGCCGCACCTCGTCGCCTCGCGCGGCGCGATCGTCAACGTCGCCTCGCTCGCCGGGGTGCGCGGCTGGCGGTACAGTGCCGCGTACTCGGCCGCGAAGGGCGGCGTCGTCGCGCTGAGCCGATCCCTCGCCGTCGAGTTCGCGCCCGACGGCGTGCGGGTCGCCTGCGTGTGCCCCGGCTCCGTGGACACGCCGCTGCGGGCGGGCCTGACGCCGGTACCGGACATGCATCCGAAGCTGGACGGGCGCGGCGGTGCGCTCGTCGACCCGCCGGTCGCGGACCCGGCCGAGGTCGCCGCCGCGATCGTGTACCTCGGCGCGGCCGAGGCCCGCTTCGCCACCGGCGCGGTGCTGCGGCTGGACGGGGGTGCCGGTGCCTGAGCCGTCCACCGTCGCCGACTTCGTGCGCGGCAACGACCCCGGCGGCGTGGCCTTCCACGCCCCGGAGGGGACGTTCACGTGGCGCGACTACGACGAGCTGTCCTCGCGCCTGGCACGGTCCTACGTGGAGGCCGGCTTCCTGCCCGGCGAGCGGCTGGCGGTGCTGGTGACCGGCGGCGCGCTCACCCACGTGGCCTACCTCGCCGCTCAGAAGGCCGGACTGGTGACCGTCGGCATCGGGCCGCGCGCCGGCGACGCCGAGATCACGCACCTGCTGCGTAAGACGGGCGCGGTCGCCCTGGCCACCCGTGCGACGCACCGCGGCCGCCCCGGCGCCGAGATCGCCGCTCGGTGCGGCGCGGCCCGCCACGTCGTGCTCGACCTCGACGCGCTGCCCCCGCCGCTGCCCTCGTCGCCGGCCGGCGGCCGGGGAATCGCGGCGGACGACGTCTTCTTCCTCAACTCCACGTCCGGGACGACCGGGGTGCCGAAGGTCGTGCGGCAGACCATGGACAACCGCAAGTACTTCGGCCCGCTCGCGCACGCCGCCGGCCGGTTCGGCCCGGACGAGGTGTTCGCCAGCGTGCTGCCGGCGCCGTACGGCTTCGGGCTGTGGAGCGCGCACGTCGTGCCGGCCATGTACGGCTACCCGACCGTGCTCACCGCCGAGTTCGACGCGGCGCAGACCCTGCGGCTTATCGCCGAGCACCGGGTCACCGTGCTGTGCGCGGTGACCGCCCAGTTCATCATGCTGCTCAACGATCCCGGGTTCGCCGCGGCCGACCTGTCGTCGCTGCGGGTCCTGTTCACCGGCGGCGAACGCGTGCCGGTGGCCCGCGCCCGCGAGTTCGAGGAGCGCACCGGCTGCGCCGTGCTGCAGTTCTACGGCTCCAACGAGGCCGGGCCGATCTCGGTGACCACCGTGGACGACCCACCGGAGCGCCGGCTGGCCACCGCTGGCCGGCCGATCCCGGCGATGCGGGTGCGGCTGCTGGCCGGTGGCGAGGACGCGGCCGAGGGGCAGGTCGCCGCGAACGGGCCCGGCTGCACGCCCGGCTACCTCGACGACGAGGCCGCCAATGCCGCCCTGTTCCGCCCCGACGGCTGGCTGCTGACCGGCGACCTCGGCGCGATCGACGAGGACGGGTACCTGTCCATCACCGGGCGGATCGCCGACTTCATCATCCGCGGCGGGCACAACGTCAGCGCCCTCGTCGTCGAGGAGGCGGTCGCGAGCCATCCGGCGGTGGCGGCGGTCGCGGTCGTCGCCGCGCCGGACCCGGTGCTCGGCGAGCGGGCGTGCGCCTACGTCGTGACCCGCGCCCCGCTCAGCCTCGACGACCTGCGGGGGCACCTGGACGCCGGCGGCGTGACGAAGCAGAACTGGCCGGAGCGCCTGGTGGCACTGCCGGAGCTGCCGCTGGGCACCGGCGGCAAGGTGGACAAGGCCGCCCTGCGCGCCGACGCCGCGGCGCGCTTCGCTACGGCTCCGGGCTGCTTCACTACGGCTCCAGGCTGATGAGCGTCTGCGCCACCTGGCCGTCGCCGGCCGGGCGGTCGTCCACGGTGGCGCGGACGTCGAAGAGGTACCGGCGGCCGCGCACCTCGGCGAGCACGGCCGTCACGGTCAGGTCCTGGCCCACGTGCGCCGGGCCGGTGTGCCGCACCCCGATCCACGTGCCCAGCGAGCCGGTCGCCGGGCCGAGGAGCGGGCGGAGCACGTCGGCGGCGGTATCCTCCATGAACGCGATCAGCGCCGGGGTGCTCAGCACCGGCTCGGTGTCCGGCACGTGGTCGGTGGTGACCGCCGCGGTGACGGGGAACAGCTTGGTGCACGCCGCGCCCGCGCGCACGTCGGCGCGCAGCAGGGCGTGCGGGCGGGGCACGCGCGCCGGGCCACGGCGGACCTTGAGGTCGGCGATGATGCGCTCGCCCAGGGCGATGCGCACGGTGGCCGCGTCGCCGTCGCGGGTCACGACCTGTGCCGACGGCGACCCGCCGATCGGGTCGCCGTGCCAGATCAGCTGCTCGACGTGGCAGCCGACGGGCAGCGGGATCGGCGGAAGGGCCGCGCTCACCGGCACATCGAGGGTCTTGCCGATCGGGGCCTGCCAGATGTCGTCCACGCGCACACTCCCGCCTTGACACGGTTGATCTGCCGGGAACAGAATGGCACAACCAAGCGCTTGTTTGGTAGACGGAAAGGGGAGCACGTGCAGTTCCCACCCGGAACGGCCCCAGCGGTGGGGAGCGTTCACGAGCGTTACGCCGCCGACCGCCTCGCCGAGGTCGGTCAGTGGGGCGAGGAGAACCTCCCGGACGTGGTCCGGCGCCACGCCGCGAAGCATCCCGACGGTCTCGCGTTCATCGCCGGGGACGACCGCATGACATGGCGGCAGTTCGACGCCTGGTCGACCGCGTTCGCGCGCCGGCTGGCCGAGGCCGGCCTGCCGCGCGGCGCCCGCGTCGGGGTCCTGCTGCCCGACGGGGTCGCCGTCCACGTGGTGTACCTGGCCGCCATCAAGGCCGGTGTCGTCGTGGTCGCGATCGGCCCGCGGGCGGCGCGCCTCGAGGTCCGCCACCTGGTCACCGTCGGCGGGGCGACCGCCCTGGTGAGCCTCGCCGACCACCGCGGCGAGCCCGTCGCCGACATGGTCTCGGGGCTCGGCATCGACACGCACATCGTGCTCGCCGACGCAGCCGACTTCGCCGAGACATCGGACACGTCACTCGACGGGCGGGAGCTCGGGCTCGGCGACATCCACCTGCTCAACTCGACGTCCGGCACCACCGGCATGCCCAAGTGCGTGGTGCACAACCAGAACCGCTGGTACTACTACCACGAGCTCGCGGTGGACTCGGGCGACCTGCGCGCCGACGACGTGTTCCTGACGCTGATCCCGGCGCCGTACGGCTTCGCGCAGTGGACCGCGAACTTCACGCCCACCCTGCTGGGCGCGCCCACGGTCGTCATGCCCCGCTTCGACGCCGACGAGGCGCTGCGCCTCATCGAGCGCGAACGGGTCACCGTCGTGTGCTGCGTCAGCACCCAGTTCATCATGATGCTCAACTCGCCGGTGCTCGAACAGGTCGACCTGTCGTCGCTGCGGTGCATGTTCACCGGCGGCGAGGCGGTACCGTTCGAGCGGGCCACCGAGTTCGAGCGCCGCACCGGCTCGAAGGTCCTGCAGTTCTTCGGCTCCAACGAGACCGGCGCCCTGTCCCGCACCTCCGTGCGCGACACCACCGACCAGCGCCTGCGCACCGCCGGCCGGGTCATCGACGCGATGCGGGTCCGCCTCTTCGCCGACGACGGCACCGACGTGACCGCCGTCGGCGGCCCCGGCCAGGCCGCGTGCGCCGGCCCGGCGACGTGCCTGGGATACTTCGCCGACCCGGAGGCGAACGAGAAGCTGTTCACGCCCGACGGCTGGATGCTCACCGGCGACATCTGCACCATCGACGCCGACGGCTACCTGCGGGTGGTGGACCGCAAGTCCGACTTCATCATCCGCGGCGGCAAGAACATCAGCGCCGCGGCGGTCGAGGACCAGGTCGGCACCCACCCGGCGGTCGCCATGGTCGCCGCGGTCGCCGTGCCCGACCCGACCTTCGGCGAGCGCGTCTGCGCTTTCGTCGTCCTGCGCGAGGGGTCCACCCTCGACCTGGACGCCCTGCGCGCCCATCTCGACGCCCGCGGCGTCTCCCGGGAGAACTGGCCCGAGCGCCTGGAGATCGTCGACGACCTGCCCCGCGGCTCCGGCGGCAAGATCGCCAAGGCCCAGCTCCGCCAGCGTCTGCGCTGAAAGTCGAGGGTGTGCCCTGCTCGTCGCCGAGCTGGACGGTGATGCCGTCCAGCTCGGCCTTGTTTTGTAACACCGCTCGGGCGACCGTTACGCCGGCTGAATCAGCCCCCGCAGGCGGGTCCGCTGGATCTGGCCCGTCGCCGGGGTTCGGGGGATCGCCGGCACCACCGCCACCCGCCGCGGCACCTTGAACGACGCGAGGCGGCCGTTGACGTGCTCGCGGACCGCGGTGACGGTCGGGGCCTCGCCGCCCGGCGGCACGACGACGACGGCGCACACGATCTCGCCCCAGCGAGGGTCCGCGACGCCGACCACGGCCACGTCGAGGACGCCCGGCAGGCCGCGCAGCGCGTGCTCGACCTCCGCCGGGCCGACCGACTCGCCGCCGGTGCGGATCACCTCGCGGGTGCGGCCGGTCAGATACAGGTAACCCTCGTCGTCGAACCGGCCGACATCGCCGGAGCGGTAGACGCCGTCGAGCGGGTCGGCGCCGAGGTAGCCGTTCATGAGCGCCGGGCCGCTGGTGCAGACCTCGCCGTCGTGATCCAGCCACAGGGCGTTGGGGGTCGCGGGGCGGCCGACGCTGCCGGGCTTGCGGGCCAGGTCCCAGTCGTGCAGGGCGGCCATGCGACCGGCCTCCGTCGAGCCGTACAGGATCGTGGTGGTGGTGCCGGGCAGCCGGGCCTTGATGCGCTCGACGAGGTCGCCGGCGACGCTGGACGTGCCGGTGTCGGCGTGCCGCAGCGAGCGCAGGTCGGCGCGGCGGTGCTCGGGGTCGAGCAGGCGCTCCCATACGGCCGGGATGCAGTACAGCGCGGCGGCGCGGCGGCGCTGAACCACGTCGATCATGTCGGCGGCGTCGGCGCGGCGCACCAGGTGCACGGCGGTGCGGTGCTGCCACGCCTCCATGACGTAGTGCCAGCCGCCGTAGTGGTACAGCGGGAAGGTGCACACCACGCCGCCGTCGCCGCGCAGGCCGCTGGTGAACGTGCCGCCGCCCGGCGCCGCGCGCAGCCAACTGGCCCGGTGGCTGACCAGGGCACCCTTCGGCGCGCCGGTGCTGCCGCTGGTGAGGTACAGGATGTGCGGCTCACGATCGTCCAGCGGCACCGGGGCGAAGCCGGCGGCGCCGCCGTCCAGGACGGACGGTGGCCGGACCGGATCGGTGAAGTCCACATCGGACACGACCAGCCGGGGGTCCACATAGGCTCGGACGCGGTCGCGCTCCGCGACCGGCAGGCCCGGGTTGACGGGCGCGAAGACGGCGCCGAGCCGCGCGCAGGCCACGAACACCTCGACGGAGCGCAGGGTCGGGGTCACGCACCACAGCACCGTGTCGCCGCGGCTGACGCCGAGGCCGGCGAGGGCGTTGGCGGTGCGGCCGGCCGCGGCGTCGAGCTCGCGGAAGGTCAGCTGGTCGGGGCCGAGCGTGGCCGCCACGGCGCCCGGGACGGTCAGCGCGGCCGTGGTCACGATGTCGCCGATCAACAGGCTCATGCCGTCACCAACGCCCGGTCTGGCTCGATGAGGCTTCGCGCTGATCGACCCAGACCAGGCGCCGCTTCGCTCCGGCAGCGGCACGAGCTGCACCTGCGCTCCTGATGAGCGGCCACTCCGCCCGGTCTGGCTCGATGAGGCTTCGCGCCGATCGATCCAGACCAGGCGCCGCTTCGCTGCGTACCGCTCATGCTCGGCTCCAGTCGAAGAGGTCGACCTGGGCGGGGCCGAGCGCGCCGAAGCGCCCCTTGTCGCGGGTGATCTCCAGGGCCTGCGGCAGCGCCTCGACGCCGGTCAGGCGGTGGGTGATCAGGCAGGACACGTCGACGTCACCGCGGCTGACCAGGCGCAGGGCGTGCTCGAAGGCGCCGCTGCCGGGGGAGTAGCCGCCGGCGCCCGAGCGGGGGTGCAGCAGCGTCACCGAGCGCTCCCGCATCCGGGCGAGGGGCGCGGGGGCCTGATCGGGCAGTACCGACACCATCACGATGCTGCCGCCGCGCCGCACGCAGGCGGCGGCCAGGCCGAAGGTGTCGGCGCCGGCGGTCTCGAAGACCACGTCCGCGCCGATGCCCTCCGTGGCGGCGAGGACCTCGGCGGCCACATCGGCGGCGGCGTCGAGGACCAGGTCGGCGCCGGCCCGCTCGGCCAGCTCCCGCTTCGCGGGGCTGCGGCCGCTGACCATGACGAGCCCGGCGTTGCCGTGCCGGGCGACCTGCGTGTGCAGCACCCCCATGACGCCGGCCCCGATGACGAGCACGCTGTCGCCGGGACGGACGCCGGCGGCCGCGTGGCCGTGGATCGCGCCGGCGAGCGGCTGGATCGCGGCGGCCTGCGCGGCGCTGACGCCGTCGGGCACGCGCACGAGGGTCCGCGCGGGGACCACGACGCGCTCGGCGAAGGCGCCGGGGCCGGTGAAGCCGAGGATGGCGGGGGAGGGGCAGGCGTCGGGCCGGTCCCGCCGGCAGGCGGCGCAGCGGCCGCACGCCGCGGTCTCCACGGCGGTGACCCGCGCGCCGGCCCAGGACTCCTCGACGCCGGGGCCGAGGGTGCGGACGACGCCGGCGAACTCGTGGCCACCGAACCGGGTGGGGCCGGCCGCCAGGCGGCCGGCGAGCACGGCGTGCATGGCGACCGGCTCGCCCGCCAGCAGCATGCACTCGGTGACGCTCGGCTGGACGCATGCGACGTCGACGACGACCTCACCCGGCCCGGGCACGGGGTCGGGGACCTCCTCGACGGCCGCGTCGCCGAAGCCGCGCAGGACCAGAGCCCGCATCCGTGACCTCCCTTGACGTTGGGATTAGATTTTGTATTCAATATTGAAACCACGTCAAGATTCAAGCAGCCTTCGAGGCCGAACCGTCGGGAGACGCCCATGGAGCGCGAGGTGCTCGTCACGGGCATCGGCGGGCAGGGAATCCAGCTGCTCGCCAAGACCCTTGCCCTGGCCGCCACCCAGGAGGGGCGATACGCCATGCTCGCCGCGGACTACGGCGGCGAGATGCGCGGCGGCCCGTCCAAGGCCGGCGTGGTCATCGGCGACGCCCCGCTGCGGGCGCTGCCGATCCTGCCCTCCGCCTGGTCGGCGATCTTCGCCCACCACCGCCACGCCGAGGGCGTCGAGGAGCGGCTGCGCACCGGCGCGCTGGTGCTGGCCAACACGCCGCTGGTCGACCCGGACGCGTTCCGCGACGACCTGCGCGTCTTCGCCGTGGACGCCGTCGCCGTCGCCCGGCGGGTCGAGGCGCCGGGCGCGTCCGGGTTCGTGCTGCTGGGCGCCTACAACGCGCTCACCGGGCTGGTCGGGGCGCCCGCACTGGTCTCGGCGATGGAGGAACTGCTCCCGCCGTACCGCCGCCAGCATGCCGCCGCCAACGCCCGCGCCCTGGAGGCGGGCGCCGAGGCACTGCAGGGAGTTTCCGCATGACGTTGCAACTGCTGGAGGGCAGCGCCGCGATCGCCGAGGCCGCGATCGCCGCCGGCTGCCGGTTCTTCGCCGGCTACCCGATGTCGCCGTTCACCGGCCTGCTCGAGCACATGTCGCGCCGGCTGTCCGAGGCGGGCGGGGTGTGCCTCAACGCCGAGAGCGAGATCGAGGGCGTCAACATGACCCTGGGCGCCGCCGCGGCCGGCACGCGCGCCGCCACCGGCTCCTGCGGCCAGGGCATCGCGCTCATGCAGGAGGCGATCGCCGAGGCCGCGCTCAACGAGACCCCGTTCGTCGTGTTCAACCTCGCCCGCAACCAGCAGGACTACTTCCAGGCCACCCGCGGTGGCGGCTGGGGCGACTACCGGACCATCACGCTCGCGCCGAAGGACATCCCCGAGGCCGTCGAGCACACGCAACTGCTGTTCCACCTCGCCGACAAACACCGCGCCCCGGTCATGCTCTACGGCGACCCGCTGCTGGCGCAGACCCGCGTCGGCGTCGACATCCAGCACCGCGACTTCGGCGAGCTGCCGCCGAAGGACTGGGCGCTGGACGGCACCGGCGGCGGCACCGGCCGCAGCCGGCAGGTGTGGACCTGGGCGATGGGCAAGGCCACCGATCCCGGCCCCGGCCCCGACGGGCACTGGCGGGCGATCGCCGAGAAGTTCGACCGCATCGGCGAGCTCGAGGCCCGCCACGAACAGTCCGATGTGGACGACGCGGAGACCGTCGTGGTGTCGTTCGGTTCCGCGGCCAAGTTCGTCGAGCACGTCGTGGCGGAGCTGCGCGCCGAGGGCCACCGCATCGGCTGGTTCCGGCCGATCACCCTGTGGCCGTTCCCGGGCGACGCGCTCGCCGCCGCCACCCGCACCGCCCAGCGGGTCCTCGTCTTCGAGCTCAACGCCGGACAGATGGTCGACGACGTGCGCATCCACGCCCACGACCGGCGGGCCGTGCGCTTCGTCGGCGGGGTCAGCATCGCCGAGTCCGGCCTGTCCTACGGCCCCCTGCTCGACGCCCCCGTGATCCGCCGACGCATCCTGGAGGCGCTATGACCGGTCCGGAGCGAAGCGGAGGCCGCATGACCGAGACGACGATTGATACGACTCAGCCGCCGGTGCGCGACGCGCGGCAGGTCGCCGACTTCAAGCCCAGCCTCATCCTCGGCGAGCACTCGCTGTGCCCCGGCTGCGGCGAGCCGGTCGCGCTGCGGGTGCTTCTGGAGGTCCTGCAGGAGCTGGACATCGTGCAGCGGACCATCGGCGTCGTGGGGCACGGCTGCTACGGCAGCTTCGTGCGCATCATGGACGTCGACGTCCTGCAGTGCCTGCACGGCCGCGCCCCGTCCTGCGCCACCGGCATCAAGCGCGTGCGCCCCGGCGTCGCCGTGTTCACCCTGCAGGGCGACGGCGACATGGCCAACGAGGGCCTGCAGGAGGTGCTGCACGCGGCCGCCCGCGGCGAGAACATCACCTGCGTGATGCTCAACAACGGCGTCTTCGGCGACACGGGCGGGCAGCAGACCGCCACCACCGTGCTGGGCCAGCGCACCAAGACCAGCATCGACGGCCGCGACCCGGCGGCCCACGGCTACCCGATCCCGGTCGCCGACCTCATCGCCGGGCTGCGCGGCGTCGGCTACGTGGCCCGCGGCGCGGTCTCCACCGCCGGCGCGGTCCTGCAGACCAAGCGGATGCTGCGCCGGGCGTTCGAGACCCAGCTGGCCGGCGGCGGCTTCTCCCTGGTGGAGATCCTCACCATGTGCCCGACCGGCTGGTTCGTCCCCACCGTCGAGGGGCCCAGCTACCAGCAGGACACCATGGAGCAGACGTACCGGCTGGGGGAGCTGGTGACCGGGTGAAGCTCGAGCGGTCCAACACCAGCGAGGCCGTCGCCGCCTACGTGCTGCGCCGCCTCTTCGACGGCGACCTGCGCAGCGGCCAGCGCCTCGACCTCGACGCCATCGCCGAGGAGCTCGGCGTGAGCCGCGTGCCGGTCCGCGAGGGCCTCATCCAGCTGGAGCGCGACGGCCTCGTCGAGCGCGCACACTACCGCCGGGCGTTCGTGGCCGAGTTCGACGACGCGACCGTGCGGGAGGCGTTCGAGCTGTACGGCATGCTCAGCGCCCTGACCAACCGGCGCGTCGCCCGCCGGCGCGACCCGGCGGTGCTGGAGGCGCTCGGCAAGCTCGACGAGGCCCTCGCCGGCTGCGACGGCCCCGACGAGTTCGAGTCCCTCGCCCGCGAGTTCCGCCGCGTCGTCAACGTCGCCGGCGCCGGCAACCACCTGCGGGCACTGCTGCGCACGTTCAGCGGCCTCGTGCCGGTCGCGGCCCGGTTCTCCATCGACGACGCCCTCGCCGAGGAGCGGGCGGCGCTGCACGCGGAGTACGTGGCGCTGCGCGACGGCGACCCGGCCGCCGCCGGCGCCGCGGCCCTGGCCCACCTGCGCCTGACCGCCGACAACGCGATCCGGGCGCTGCGCCGCCGCGGGGTCTTCCCGCCCGGCGACAGTTCGGACACCGACGACCCAGGCTGGGACGACGCCGCCCGGATCGTGGAGGGGAGCGAGGCATGAGCGGGACGGAGCGAAGTGCAAGTGACGGCGTGAGCGGTACGGAGCGGAGCGGCGCCTGGTCTGGGTCGATCAGCGCGAAGCCTCATCGAGCCAGACCGGGCGTTGGGGCCGCTCATAATGGGCGCAGGTGCAGCTCATGCCGCTGCCGGAGCGAAGCGGAGGTGTCGGCGTGAGCCGGACCACACGCGGGACCCTGGTCATCGACGTCGAGCGGTGCAAGGGCTGCGAGCTGTGCATCACCGCCTGCCCGCCGGACGTGCTCACCATGTCCAGCGCTCTCAACGAGCAGGGGTACCGCTACCCCGAGTTGCACGAAGGCTGCACCGGCTGCACCGCCTGCCAGCTGGTCTGCCCCGACTACGTGTTCTCGGTCTACCGGTACACTCGCACCCCCACGGCTTGATGACGTACCGCTACAGGACCGCGCCGCGAGGTGCCAGCTCCATGGTGGCCACGCCGCGCCCGTACAGGACGACCACCCGGTCGGCGTGGCGGGTGCGGATCATGCCGGAGTCGCGGGCGAGAGCGGTGATCGCGTGCTCGGCCACCTCGGCGACGTCGGAGGTGTCGGGCTCCTCGTAGGCGACGTCCAGACTGTCGCCGGTAATCAGCCGAACGCGCAGGACGACCTCTGCCACAATGGTCAGTCTACGCGTTCTGTCGGTGACGCTCGGTTACCAAGGAGTACAGCGGTTGACGAATGACGCGTCAAAGGACGAGCAGGAGTTGGCCGGCGGAGGGATCAACCGGGTGGTCCGCGTGGGCGACACCGTACGCCGGCCGTCGCAGCCATGGAGCTCACGGACGCACCAGCTCTTCACGCATCTGGAGGGGGCCGGCTTCACCGGCGCTCCCCGTTCGTTCGGCACCGACGAGCGGGGCCGTGACATCTACGGATACCTCGACGGCGAGGTCGGCCACTATCCCTGGACACCAGCGGTGGCCAGTGACGCGGCGCTGGCCACCGCCGGCCGCCTGGTGCGTGACTTCCACGCGGCCACCGCGGACGTCGCCGGGCGGTGGCTCGACGGCTGGCAGTGGCCCGCCCGCGAACCGGTCGAGGTCATCTGCCACAACGACCTCGCTCCCTACAATTGCGTGTATCGGGGCGAGCGGGTCATGGGAATCATCGACTTCGACACGGCGGCCCCCGGTCCACGCGCGTGGGATCTGGCCCTCGCCCTGTACCGGTTCGCTCCCCTCAGTCGCCCGGGAGACGGCGAATCCGTCGAGGATGTGACCCGGCGCCAGGCAGTTCGGTCGCGGCTCTTCCTGGACGCGTACGGTGCCGGCCCCGCGCTGCGCGTCGCCGCGATCGATCACGTCGTGCCCCGGCTGACCGCACACACCGACTTGATGCAAACCGCGGCCGCCGACGGCGACGAGAACTTCGCCCGGCACATCGCCGAAGGGCACCTCGACCACTACCTGAAGGACATCGCCTACCTGCGCGATCAGCACGAGGTCTACCGGGCGGCTCTCGCCGGCGAGTCGTGAACACGGCGGAGCATTTCTCGCCGTTCGCGACCGGGGCGAGTGTCACAACCCGCGGGCTTGTGCTGTCTTACGAGGGGTAGAGGGCACCGTCCGTCCCACTCCTCCAGGAGGTCTTGCCATGCCTGACGCCGAATCCGCGACTACTGGGCAGAAGCATCGATCGAACGCGTGGCAATCGGCGCTCACCGTGGTGCAGGAGGCGGAGCCTCCGTTCATCCCGGCGGGCGCGCACGCGATGACCGTCGTCATCGAGTTCCCGCCGGGCGACCCCGGCACCCCTCCGCACCGGCACCCCGGGCCGGCCTTCGGCTATGTCCTGGAGGGCGAGATGGTGTTCGAGCTCGAGGGTGAGCCGGCGCGTGTCGTCCGGGCCGGTGAGGCGTTCTGGGAGCCGGGCGGCGATGTCATCCACTACCAGGACGGCAACAACCGCGACGACCTCCCGGTGCGTTTCACCGTGACCATGCTCTGCGAACCGGGCAAGCCGATGCTCGCGCTCGTGGACGAGGCCGAGCTCGTCCAGCGTCAGAACCGCCGGGCCCCGCGAACCAGGAAGGGTCAATGACATGAAGATCGCTGTCATCGGTGGGACCGGGCTCATCGGATCGCAGGTGGTCAAGATCCTGAACACGAGGGGGCACGAGGCGACACCGCACTCGCCGTCCACCGGTCTGGATCTGCTCAGCCGCAAGGGCCTGCCC
This sequence comes from Dactylosporangium sp. NPDC000555, assembly GCF_040300025.1. NCBI lineage: Bacteria > Bacillati > Actinomycetota > Actinomycetes > Micromonosporales > Micromonosporaceae > Dactylosporangium > Dactylosporangium sp. NPDC000555. The sequence continues at coordinate 28,314 of NZ_JBEPDB010000099.1, forward strand.
GAGGCGCTGACGGGCGCCGACGTCGTCGTCAATCTGACGAACTCGCCGACCTTCGACGAGGCCTCGCCCGCGTTCTTCCAGACGAGCATGGACAACCTGCTCACGGCCGCCGAAGCCGCCGGCGTCGGCCACGCGGTCATCCTCTCCATCGTGGGTGTCGGCGAGGTCCCGGACCTGGTCTACTACCGCGCGAAGGTGCTGCAGGAGAACATCCTCAAGGCCGGCCCCATACCGTACTCGATCGTCCGCGCCACGCAGTTCTTCGAGTTCGTCGACGCGGTGCTCGCCGAGACCGCCGACGAGCGCACCGTCCGCCTGCCCGCCACGCTCCTGCAGCCCATCGCCGCGGCCGACGTCGCCCACGCCGTGGCCGACGTCAGCGCGGGCGCCCCGCTGCGCGGCACCCGCGAGGTCGCCGGTCCCGAGGTCTTCGCACTCGACGAGCTGGGCAGGATCACCCTCGCCGCCCGCGGTGACCACCGCACCGTCGTCACCGACAACGGCGCCGGCATGTTCGCCGCCGCCTCGGGCGACGTCCTCCTCGCCAAGGACGGCGCCGCCATCGCCAAGACCACCTACCGGGAGTGGCTCGCGCGCTGACCCGTCCGGGCCTTGAGGAGGGGAGAAGGGCGGTGGCCCGGGGTGAGGACTACTCGACTCGAGGCGTTCAGCGACGGGGTGCTTGCCATCATCATCACGATCATGGTGCTGGAGCTCAAGCCGCCGGGCGGGCACCGCCTCTCCGACCTCGTCCACACGACCGGCGTCAGCCTGCTGACGTATCTTCTCAGCTTCGTCTACGTCGGCATCTACTGGAACAACCATCACCACATGTTTCACCTGGTGCGGCGGGTCACCGGCGGGGTGTTGTGGGCGAACCTGGCGCTGCTGTTCTGCCTGTCGCTGTTCCCGTTCACGACGGCCTGGATGGATGATTCGAGGTTCGCGCAGACTCCGGTCGTCCTGTACGGACTGAACCTGCTCATCGCGGCCATCGCGTACTTCGTGCTCCAGACGGTGATCATCCGGCAGGAGGGACCGGAGTCGCCGCTGCGGCGTGCCGTCGGCAAGGACCTCAAAGGCAAGGCCTCTCCGGTGCTGTACCTCACCGGGATCCTCAGTGCCCTGGCGATCGACGGCGGTGGCCATGCCGGAGTCTCGATCGCCCTGGCGTGCTTCGTCGGCGTGGCGATCATGTGGATCATTCCCGACCGCCGCATCGACCGGTTGGTCCGTCAGTACGACACTCCGGACTGACGTCGAGGGCTCCGCCACCGGCGGCCACCTCGAGACGCTACCGTCCGGTTACGGTCCGCTGTTGCCGCGGGCGCGGGCGGGGGATTAGCTTTCCGCTCGTCTGCCATGGTGGCGTCTCGGGCGGGAGCTGGGGATCATGGGGATCGACCACGCGGAAGAGACCACACGCGAGCTTCCCGCCGCGCCCGCGCGCTCGCGGCACAGACGGCCGCGCGGCCGGCGGGCCGTTGCGTGGGCCGCGGCGGCGCTCGCGACGGCGGGCCTGACCTGGGCGGCCTGGGCCGGGACGTTCGACCGCGTGCCGCTGCTCGACCGTGCCGTGGCCGGTGGCCTCGAAGTGGCGGGCTGCGCGCTGCTGCTCGTCGCGTGGTGGGGCCGGGAACGCCGGTGGGTCACCCGCACGCTCCCTCTCCTGCTGCTGTCCGTCGCCGTGCTCGTCGGCCTGATCGCGCTCACCCTGTGGATGACCGGCACGGTGACCGACGCCTACCCGCCGACGTTCGCGCTCTGGGTCGGCGCCGGGTTCGCCGCGCTCGCGGGATGCCCGCTGGTCCTGCGCCGCCGCCGCACCGGTCCTGCCGTCGCCTGGCGCAGGGCGACGGCCGTGGCCGCGGTGCCGTTGACGCTCGCGGGCGCGTTCACGCTCATCGACCAGCAGTACGGCATCTGGCCGCAGATCGGCGACGTGCTCGGCCACTCCGGGGTCATCGACGGTCAGCAGGCGCACGACCTGATCGGCGGCGCCGTCGGCGGCCCCGGTGGCGCACCACCGGCACACGGGGTGATCGTCAGCCTGGACGCCCCGGCCACCCGGTCACACTTCCGGCACCGCCCGGGCGTGGTGTTCCTGCCGCCCGCGTACTTCGGCCCCGGCCGCGCGACGCTGCCGGTGCTCGTCATGCTCGTCGGTTCGCCCGGCACCCCGATCAACTGGCTCAAGTCCGGGCACGCTCAGGACACCGACGACGCGTATGCCGCGGAGCACAACGGGCGGGCGCCGGTGCTGGTGGTGGTCGACCAGAACGGCTCCGCGACCGGCGACACCGAGTGCGTCGACAGCCCCCTGGGCAACGCCGAGACCTACCTGACCGCTGACGTGCCCGCGTTCGTCACCGGCACCCTGCACATCGAGCACACCGCGTCGAGCTGGGGCATCGTCGGGTTCTCCGAGGGCGGCACCTGCGCCCTGGACCTCGTCCTCGGCCACCCGGACATCTATCGGCACGTCGTCGACTTCGGCGGCGACGCGCGGCCGAACCTCGGCAGCCCCGCGCACACCCTGAGCGCGCTGTTCGGCGGCAGTGTCGCCGCTCAGCAGGCGCAC